>NZ_JBJDRJ010000004.1:0-159776 GCF_044987415.1 Microbacterium sp. ZW T5_45
CGCAGACCGTCACGGTCGATGAGCAGCCGGCGGTTCCGACCCTCGGCACCTCGCTGGTGGACAGTGCTGATCAGGACCACAACCTGGTGTGGAACGGTGGCACGGTGATCGACACGATCGCGTACACCGGTCTCACCGTCGGCACGCAGTACACGGTGTCGGGTGAGCTCATGCTGCAGGCCGACGGTTCGGGGACGGGCATCACCGGTTCGACGACGTTCACCCCGACGGCATCCGATGGCACGGTCGACGTGACGTTCGTCGTCCCGACGGGCTATTCGGGTGACGCCCTGGTGGCGTTCGAGTACCTCTACGTGGGCGCGACCGCGACCGGCACGGTGATCGCCGAGCACACGGACATCGATGACGCTGCGCAGACCGTCACGGTCGATGAGCAGCCGGCGGTTCCGACCCTCGGCACCTCGCTGGTGGACAGTGCTGATCAGGACCACAACCTGGTGTGGAACGGTGGCACGGTGATCGACACGATCGCGTACACAGGTCTCACGGTCGGCACGCAGTACACGGTGTCGGGTGAGCTCATGCTGCAGGCCGACGGTTCGGGGACGGGCATCACCGGTTCGACGACGTTCACCCCGACCACGGCCGACGGCACCGTCGATGTGACGTTCACGGTTCCCACCGGATTCGCCGGTGACGCACTCGTGGCTTACGAGCACCTCTACGTGGGCGCGACCGCGACCGGCACGGTGATCGCGGAGCACACGGACATCGAGGATGCCGCACAGACCGTCACGGTCGACGAGCAGCCCGTCGTCCGCACGACGCTCGTGGACAGCGCCGACGACGACCACAACCTGGTCTGGAACGGTGGCACGGTCATCGACACGATCGCGTACGAGAACCTGACGCCCGGTACCGCCTACACCGTCACGGGTGAGCTGATGCTGCAGGCTGACGGTTCGGGCACCGGCATCGTCGGGTCGACGACGTTCACGCCGACCACGGCCGACGGCACGGTCGACGTGACGTTCGTGGTGCCGACCGGCTACGCGGGCGACGCTCTGGTGGCGTTCGAGTACCTGTACGTGGGGGCGACCGCAGAGGGCGACATCATCGCCGAGCACACCGACATCGACGATGCCGCGCAGACCGTCACGGTCGACGAGCAGCCGGTGGTGACGGTTCCGTCCATCGGCACGTCTCTCGTGGACGACGCCGATCAGGACCACAACCTGGTCTGGAACGGTGGCACGGTGATCGACACGATCGCATACACCGGCCTGACCGTCGGGACCGAGTACACGGTGTCAGGTGAGCTGATGCTACAGTCCGACGGCACCGGTACGGGCATCACCGGATCGACGACGTTCACGCCCACCACGGCGGACGGCACGGTCGATGTCACGTTCGTGGTGCCGACCGGGTACGCGGGCGACGCTCTGGTGGCGTTCGAGTACCTGTACGAGGGCGCGACCGCCGAGGGTGAGACGGTGGCCGAGCACACGGACATCGACGATGCTGCGCAGACCGTCACGGTCGACGAGCAGCCGGTGGTGACGGTTCCGTCGATCGGCACGTCTCTCGTGGACAGCGCCGACAAGGACCACACCCTGTCATGGAACGGTGGCACGGTCGTCGACACGATCGCGTACCAGAACCTGACGCCCGGCGTCGAGTACACCGTCACCGGTGAGCTCATGCACAAGTCGGATGGTTCCGGAACCGGCATCACCGGGTCGACGACGTTCACGCCGACCGAGCCGAACGGCACGGTCGACGTCGGATTCACGGTTCCTGCGGGTCACGCCGGCGAGATCCTGGTGGCGTTCGAGTACCTCTTCGAGGGATCGGTCGCTGCGGGTGAGACGGTGGCGCAGCACACGGACATCGCGGATGCTGCGCAGACCGTGACCGTCGAGAAGAAGCCGGTCGTTCCGGTCACCTCGGGCGGCACGGGCGGCCTCGCCACCACCGGTGCGATCATCCCGGTCGGTCTGCTCGGACTCGGCGTCCTGACGGCCGTCGCCGGTGCGGTGCTGGTCGCGGTTCGGCGTCGTAAGAACGAGCACGAGCTCAGCTGACGACTGACATGAGAGGGCGGCGGAGCTTCGGCTCCGTCGCCCTCTCTCGTTCACGGGCGGATGCCGTCGGCGCGGCCAGCGCGTCAGACGAGGTCGCGCCAGTCGACCTCTTCATCCTCATCATCGGCGACCGGGGTCACGCCGGTGATCACCGGGAGGCTCATGGTCTCGGTCGGCGGACCCATGATGGTCGCCTCGTCGCGTCGGTGGCGGAGCACCTCGTTGATGTAGCTCGTGAGAACCTCGGCGAGGGGCACCGCTCGGCCCTGGGCCTGGGACAGATACCAGCGATGCTCGAGCACCTGGTGGAACACCTCGGCCGGTTCGAGCTTGGTCCGCAGCTCATAGGGGATCGCGCGCACGACGGGCTCGAACACACGCGTCAGCCACTCGTGCGCGTACATCTCCTCGTCGGCCCATTGCTTCTTCGAGCGGACTCGGAACTCGTCGAGGTCGTTGAGCAGGCGCCGGGCCTGGTTCTCTTCGACGTCGAGTCCGGTGAGACGGATCAGGCGCCGCTGATGGTGACCTGCGTCGACGACCTTGGGCTGGATCTCCACGACCGTGCCGTCGGAGGTCGTCGACATCGACATTTCGTCGATGTCGAACCCGAGCGCGTTGAGTCTCTCGACCCGCTCGGTGATGCGCCACGTCTCGGCGGTCGAGAACGACTCCTGTGCCGTGAGCTCTGCCCACAGCGATCGATACGACGACACGATGCCGTCGGCGATGGCGACGGCATCCACTCCGTGCTCGAGCCGCCCGCCGGCGGCGAGGTCCATGATCTCGCCGGCGATGTTGGTGCGCGCGAGGTCGAGGTCGTAGGCGCGCTGGCCGTCGGTCAGTCCCTCCTCGTGCAGCTCGCCGGTCTCGGCGTCGACGAGGTAGGCGGCGAAGGCTCCCGCGTCCCGGCGGAACAGCGTGTTCGACAGCGAGACGTCGCCCCAGTAGAAGCCGACGTTGTGAAGACGCACCAGCAGGAGGGCGAGGGCATCGACGAGGCGGGTGGCGGTGTCAGGGCGCAGCACACGTGTGAACAGCGCACGATAGGGCATCGAGAATCGCAGGTGCGAGGTCACCAGGGCCGCGGGAAGGGGGTCTCCCGCGGCATCCGTCCGACCGGAGATCACGGCGACGCGGTCGACGCACGGCACCTGCAGGCGGGCGAGGTTGCCGAGCATGTCGTACTCGCGCTGGGCCATCTCGGCGGTGGTCTCCTTGACCGCGACCACCCGGCCTGAGAGGTCCGCGAATCGCACGAGATGGCGGGAGAGGCCCTTCGGGAGCGACACGATGTGCTCGGACGGCCACTGCGCCAGACCGGTCGACCAGGGCAGGCCGAGAAGGCCGGGGTCGACGGAGCTGGCGTTGATGCGGAGGGCGTCCTGCATGGTTCTCCTTGGGGGTGGAGGGGGAAAAGCAACGCGGCGCGGGACGACCAGGAGGTCGACCCGCGCCGCGAGGGCTGTCAGCTCAGGATGCCGAGATGACGGGAGCTGCGTTCAGGCGCTCGCCCGACTCGAGGTCGAAGGCGTGCACGTGGCCGGGGTTGGCGGCCAGCGTGACGGTCTCGCCCGCGTTCGGGTGGCTGCGGCCGTCGACGCGCGCGACGATGTCGGTGCGCTTGCCGTTGATGTCGGTGTGGCCGTACAGGTAACCGTCCGCGCCGAGCTCCTCGACGAGGTCGACCGTGACCGCGAGGCCCTTGCCGTCGGCGGGGCCGACAGTGATGTCCTCAGGGCGGACGCCCACCGTGATCTGCTTGCCGCTGGCGCTCGAGACGGTCGCGCGATCGAGCGGGACGACCTCGGAACCGAACTGCACGCCGCCGTCGGCGAGGTCAGCGGTGAACAGGTTCATGGCGGGGGAGCCGATGAAGCCGGCGACGAACACGTTGTTCGGCTTCTCGTACAGGTCGCGCGGCGAGCCGACCTGCTGCAGCAGGCCGTCCTTCAGCACGGCGATGCGGTCACCCATGGTGAGCGCCTCGGTCTGGTCGTGCGTGACGTAGACGGTGGTGACGCCGAGGCGGCGCTGCAGCGAGGCGATCTGCGTACGGGTCTGCACACGCAGCTTCGCGTCGAGGTTCGACAGCGGCTCGTCCATGAGGAACACCTGGGGCTGACGCACGATGGCGCGACCCATGGCGACACGCTGACGCTGACCACCCGAGAGGGCCTTCGGCTTGCGGGTCAGGTACTGCTCGAGGTCGAGGAGCTTGGCGGCCTCGAGGACGCGGGTGGCGCGCTCCTCCTTGCCGACGCCGGCGATCTTGAGCGCGAAGCCCATGTTCTCGGCGACCGTCATGTGCGGGTAGAGCGCGTAGTTCTGGAAGACCATCGCGATGTCGCGGTCCTTCGGCGGAACATCGGTGACGTCGCGGTCGCCGATGAGGATGCGGCCGGCGTTGACCTCTTCGAGGCCGGCGAGCATGCGCAGGGACGTGGACTTTCCGCAACCGGAGGGGCCGACGAGGACGAGGAATTCGCCGTCTCCCACCTCGAGGTTGAGCTTGTCCACAGCGGGGCGGGTGCCTCCGGGGTACAGGCGGGTGGCGTCATCGAACGTGACAGATGCCATGACATTTCTCCTTCACCGGCAGGTACGTGCCGGACGATCCGTAGTGATAGAGCGGCGGGCGCACCCGCCGTGACCCCTCATCGGGTCGGGATCAGTATGCCAGATGGAGCGGCGTCTGGGTATTTCCCAGACAGGCTGGTTAACATCGAATCCGGCCGCGCTTCGCGGCACGCGTCGCGAGCAGCGGCGCCGGGGACACCCATCCCCACCGAGACCTTCAAGAGGAACGATGTCGAGCGACGAGACGCCGAACGTCCCCACCCCACGCAATTCGCGCGAGGCAGTGCGGGAGAAGGCACAGAAGGTGCACGCCAAGCAGTCCAGGGCGCGCATCATGCGACGGGTCATCGTCGGTGTGGTGGCGGTCGCCGCCGTCGGTGCGATCGGCACCGCCGTGACGCTCGCCGTGTCGGCTCAGGTCACCAAGCCGCAGCTCACGCCGAGCGGCATCGACGGCGACGGCATCCTCATCACCACCGTCGGTGCGACCACGGCCGCCGACGGGCAGCCCGCCACACCCGAACCCGGCGCGCCGGCATCCGGTGAGTCGGCGACGCCTGCTCCCGAAGAGACGTCGACGGCCGAACCGGTCGACATCCACATCTATGTGGACTACCTCTCGCCGGATGCCGGTGTCTTCGAGAAGGCGAACTCGCGCCAGCTGTCCGGGTGGATCACCGAGGGTGCGGCGACCGTCACCTATCACCCGGTCGCCCTGCTCACCGCGAGCTCGAACGGGACCAAGTACTCGCTGCGCGCGGCGGCGGCCGCAGCCTGCGTCGCGACGCACTCGCCCGATCAGTTCTACGCCTTCAACCACGACCTGCTCGATGATCAGCCCGAGGTCAACACCGACGGGCTGAGCGACGAGGAGCTCGCGAACGCGGCTGCGGCGGTCGGCGTCGACGATGTGAAGGGCATCCGCTCGTGCATCGAGGACGAGGACTACACGAGCTGGGTCAAGGAGGCCACGACGCGTGCCCTCGACGGCCCGCTCGCAGGGTCGGAGGATCTCGTGCTGACCTCGTCGCCCATGGTGGTCGTGAACGGCCAGGCCTATGTCGGCGCTCTCGACGACGCGGCCGAGTTCTCGCAGTTCGTGCTGACCGTCGCGAGCGACGCCTACTACGAGTCGACGGCGTCCCCCACGCCGACTCCGACTCCGTCTCCGACGCCATCCCAGTAAGTTCGGAACAGGTCGCGCTCCTCGCTAAGCTGGGAGCGTTCGCCGACTTAGCTCAGCTGGTAGAGCACCTGTCTTGTAAACAGGATGTCACGGGTTCGAGTCCCGTAGTCGGCTCAGTTTCGCCGGGCTGTTCGCCCGATGCTCTACTGCTCCCCGGTGCGGAACCCGGCGGCCTTGTGCGTGCCGTCGCAGAACGGCTTGATGCTCGACAGACCGCACCGGCAGAGCGCCGCAGTCCGGCGCGATCGGGGGATCGGCCGGCCGTCGACGTCGGTCAGCTCGACATCGCCGCGGATGAGGATCGGACCGTCGGGATACGGCGTGACCGTCGCCGGGCGCGGCTTCATGCCGTTTCCGGTGATCGAAGCGACGATCGGCCGGCCGACCAGGCGTCCAGCATGTTCGCTCCCGCCCATCCGTCGACCGCAAGGCAGGCCGCCGCACCGAACATGATGTCCGGCAGCAGGTCCGGCTGATCCTCCGCGAGCGCGCCGGCGAGGTCCCGTCCCGCGATCTGCTCGTGCACGGCATCCGCTTCGACATGCTCGTCGAAGTAGTCGGTGACCGTCGCATCGAAGCCGAGTCGGCGCAGTCCGTCGCCGTAGAAGCGGTTCGGGATGGACGAGGTCATCTCGAACGCGGCCAGGTGACCGACGATCGCTCCGAGCAGCCTGCGATTCAGCCCGAACATCGACATGGTGTTGAGCGAAGCGAGGGTGATCGCCGGAACCTCGTCGACATAGGCGCCGTAGGTTGCGTCGAGCCCCGCCGCCCGCAGACTGGCGGCGAAGATCTCGGCGTGCACGCGATCCGGACGCCCGCCGCCGTACTCGTCGGACTGGATCTCCACGAGCGCGGCCTTCGCCCTCCCGTGCAGACGGGGGATCGCCCAGGAGTGCGGATCCGCTTCGCGCAGCGTGTAGATCGAGCGCTGGATGAGGAACTCGGTCGCCTGCTCGGGTGTGGCCTTCTTCGCCAGGAAGCGCGAGAGGCTCGGCCCGTCGTCTGCGCCGGTGAGCCCGAACAGTGCCCGAGCGACGGCATCCGCCGTGGCAATGGGGATCGCGGGCGCACGAACCGCGGATCGCAGATCGCTCTCGAACCGCCCCTCGAGGATCCGCCTCGTCTCGATCAGCACGGGATCCCATTCGAGATCGGCGTGGAAGTCGGGGATCGATCCGTACGACGACGCGTAGAGGGCGAACAGGGCGACCTGGAGGTCATCGTCCCGGATCGCGTCCGGTGTGCCCTCGGTCAGCTCCTCCGCTCGCGGGTGCAACTCGGTGTGCGACAGACCGCGAAGCCGTCGGATCACTGCATCGCTGACCGGCCCTCGAGCCGTCGGTGCGAGGGCCGTGCGAGTGGGTTCGACGGTGCTCGTCATACGGATCTCCTGTTCCCCCTGTACGGACAGCGTCGAACACGTTCGACCACGCGACGAGGGGGTTGACGACGGCAGCGCTCCGACACTAGAGCGGCATCATCCCCGCACCGA
This sequence comes from Microbacterium sp. ZW T5_45, assembly GCF_044987415.1. NCBI lineage: Bacteria > Bacillati > Actinomycetota > Actinomycetes > Micrococcales > Microbacteriaceae > Microbacterium > Microbacterium sp. ZW T5_45. The sequence continues at coordinate 7,307 of NZ_JBJDRJ010000004.1, forward strand.
TGCCTTCGCTCTGCCGGCGGCCAGCGTGATCGCCCCGATCAGCGCGGCCACGAGAGAGCCCGTGAGCACCCCGATCTTGACGTGCTCGTCGGCGACGGAGGACGCGCCGAACGCGAGTTCTCCGACGAGGAGCGAGACCGTGAAGCCGATGCCCGCGACGAAGGACATCCCGGTGAGCATCCACCAGCGCAGCGATGGATCGAGCCGGAGAGCGGGGATGCGGCTGAGGACGAACGTCGTCACCAGGATGCCGATGGGCTTGCCGATGACGAGGCCGACCACGATCCCGAGGGTGATCGGGTCGGAGAACGCCGAGCGGAGCCCGTCGAGCCCACCGATCTCGACCCCCGCCGAGAAGAACGCGAAGATGGGGACCGCGAACACTGTCGCGACGACGCCCCATCGGTCGGCCCAGTGCGGAGCCAATCCCTCCCAGACAGGACCGTCCGCATCCGCTCCGACCTGAACGCGAGCGCGATCGGTGGGCAGCACGGGCACCACGAAGCCGAGGAGAACTCCGGCGACCGTGGCGTGCACCCCGGATGCGTGGATGAGGACCCACGTGGTCAGCGCGAGCGGCAACAGGATCCACCACGTGCGGATGCCCTTCTGCGCCGCAAGAGCGAATCCGGCGAGCGGGAGCAGCGCAAGGGTGAGCCAGGGGAGGCTGATCGCGTCGGTGTAGACGGTGGCGATGATCGTGATCGCGATCAGATCGTCGACGATGGCCAGAGTGAGCAGGAACACGCGCAGCGCGGGTGGTAGAGCCCGTCCGACGACGGCGATCACGGCGACAGCGAAGGCGATGTCGGTCGCCGTGGGGATCGCCCACCCCCTCGACGCCTCTGCGTCTCCGGCCGTCAGGAGCAGGAAGATCGCGGCGGGCACGACGACTCCTCCGACGGCCGCCGCGATCGGGAGGGCGGCGGCTCGTGGATCGCGGAGTCGCCCCGCGACGAACTCCTCTTTCAGCTCGAGACCGACGACGAAGAAGAAGATCGCGAGCAGCCCGTCGGCAGCCCAGGCGCCGACACTCAGCTCGAGATGCAGCTCAGGAATGCCGAACGTGAGGTCCCGCACGGTCGAGTACCAGCCGGAGGCGGGACTGTTGGCCAGGATCAGGGCGATGGCGGTCGCCGCGAGGAGCAGCGCTCCGGCGGTGATGTCGCTGCGGACGGTGGAGCGGATGCCGCGCCACAGCTCATGGGGAGCGACACGGAGACGGGACGATGAAGACACAGCAGAACCTCGAGGGTGAGAGCGACATGGACACGCGAACGCACCTCCGCCCACAGCGGGTCGGCGGTGCGTCAGATGCGTGGCGGCGGGCAGCCCGCTATCTCGCCGTGCGACAGAGTGCCCCACACGCTCGTCCACCCGTTCGTCCCCGGGTGCATGACGACCTTTTCCGAGGCGACCATCGAGGTCGCCGATACCAGCCGACGCGGAGCGCGCGCCGCTCCACCGATCGGAAGGAAGGTCATGCTTTCAGGCTACAGGGGCGCCCTGGGAGAAGAGCGCTCAGCGCTTCGGCTCGGCGACCTCGGGAACCTCGTCGATCAGGCAGATGCCGCCCGTGGACCCGGCATCCTTCATCAGCTCTTCGATCCATCGCGCGTTGAGCGGAGGCGGTTCGGGTTCGTCGAACGAGAATCGTAGCGGGATCGACGGATGGATCCAGATGGTCGACTTCGAGCCGAGCCCCTCGTCCGGATGGTTCCAGGAGAGCGTGAAGCTCTCCTGCCGACGCAGCTTCGTCGCGATGACGATCTTCAGATGGGCGAGTGCGCGATCCTCGATGAAGATCGGCTGCCCTGAATTCCCGTACTGCAGCTCGGCCATGTGCGCCACACTACTGCGGGACGGTCCTGCGTGCGACGCCTTCGACGTCGTCTAGCGGTTCGCGAGTCGGAGCCGCGCGAACAGATCCTCGATGATCAGTCGGGAATCGAGTGCCGTGCACACCTGATGTCCTTCGACGCTCTCCAGACGGGTCGCGGCGTGGGGCAGCGCGGTGAACGCGAGGGGGACGCTGTCGCCGAGCGGCCACACCGGGTCGACGGGAAAACCCTCGGGCAACGGAAGCTGTTCGTACCGCTCCCACAGCCAGCGCCCCACCGGCCCTGATGAGACGAGACGGTCTTCGAGCTCCGCCACCGAGATCGCTGGCAACCGGTAGGTCTCCGCCGGGAAGCGGATCAGTTCCAGTCCGTCTGCGGCGAGCGCGAACCGCGCGGCGTCGGCATCCGTGTCCTGGTTGTACTCGAAAGCGCCGTCCTCGATCGTTCCGCCGACCCACAGCAGACGGATGCGCTCGGCGATACCGGGATCCACTCGCAGGGCATCGGCGACGTTCGTGAGCGGACCGCCGCAGACGACCGTGAGGCGGCCGTCGTCGTGAGAACGGGCGGCATCGACGATGAGGCGGGCGGCGGCCGTCTCACGGCTGTCGTCGGCGAACGGTGTGTCGGCTCCGGCTGCGACGGGCGCGCTCCGCTCGATCCGCTCGAGCAGGGCGCGGGCCAGTTCCGCTCCTCGCTCGGCCGTCCCCTCCGGCGGCCCGAACACGGGGTTCAGCGTCGAGCTCGTGACAGCGATCACCGCATCCGACGGCGACAGCAGATGATGCGCGAGAGCGACCAGCCCGTCGGGATCGCCCGCCCAGTCGTTGTCGACGAGGACGGGGCGGGTGGCGATGGACAGGGCCATGGTGATGCTCCTCGGTGATGGTCAGGATCGGCGATGGTCAGGATCGGTGATGGTCAGGCTCGGTGGTACTCAGGCGGACGCGTCGAAGCTCGCCGCAGTGGCGGCGGCCGCACCCGGAGTGAAGCGGCAGGTGAACCGGTGAGTCCCGGAGCCCACGGTCAGGGCCTCGGAACCGTCGGGCAGGGCGATCTCGGCGGTGGTGGACGGCGGCACGATAACCTCGAGCGTGAAGTCGCCGTCGATGAGGGTCCAGGAGACGGAGGCGAGTCCGTACGGGGTGTCGTGGCTCGCGCGCGCCCAGGTGAGCTCCGGCGTCGGCAGGGGAGCGACGCGGATGCGGCGGTATCCGGCCTCCGCAGGGGCCAACCCCGCGACCCGACGATGCAGGAAGTCCGCGACCGCTCCGAACGCGTAGTGGTTGAACGAGGTCATGTCCCCGGGGTTGATCGAGCCGTCGGGGAGCATCGAGTTCCACCGCTCCCAGATGGTGGTCGCCCCCATCGTCACCGCATAGAGCCACGAGGGCACCTCGCGCTGCAGCAGCAGCTTCCAGGCCGTCGCGGCTTCGCCGGAGTCCGCCAGCGCGTCGAGGACGTGGGGCGTGCCGAGGAAGCCGGAGCCGATGCGGAACCCGTCGGCGGCTACCTGCGCCGCGAGCAGCGAACCGGCGTGGGCCGCCTGCTCGGGCAGGAGCAGACCGAACCGGATGCCGAGGGCGTACGCGGTCTGCGAGGGGAAGGCCGCACGACCCGACGGTGTGACGTACTCGTCGCGGTACCGCGCGGCGGCGCGGTCGAAGAGAGCACCGTAGTGCGCAGCGGCATCCGTCTCGTCGAGCACCGACGCCGCATCGCGGAGGATCCGAGCCGACTGGGCGAGGTACGCGGTGGCCACCGCCTGCCAGGGCAGGCGCGCGGCCCAGGGCTGGTCATCGGGTGCGGCGGAGTCGAGCCAGTCGCCGAACGAGAAGCCGCCGCTGGAGAAGTCGATGCGGTCTCCGGCACGTCGGGCGAGCGCGTCGACCCAACCGGTCATCGAGGTCCACTGACGGCGGAGGATCCCGGTGTCGCCGTAGCGCTCGTAGATCGTCCACGGCACGACCGTCGCGGCGTCGCCCCATCCGGCTTCGGCGCCGAGCGGCGGCAGGTTCGGGTCGACATCGGCCCAGGGGATGTACACGGGGACGTTGCCGTCGTCGGTCTGATCGGCGGCGAGGTCGGACAGCCAGCCGGAGAGCATCCCCGCGGTGTCGTACAGATGGGCGGACGTCGGGGCGAACGCCATGAGATCGCCGGTCCACCCCAGACGCTCGTCGCGCTGAGGGCAGTCCGTCGGCACATCGAGGAAGTTGCCGCGCATGCCCCACACCACGTTCTCGTGCAAACGGTTGAGCAGCGGGTCCGAGCAGGAGAACTCGCCGATCCGTCGCATGTCGGTGTGCAGGACGACGGCCTCGAACGCGGTGGGATCGACCTCGCCGGGCCAGCCGTCGACCTCGGCGTAGCGGAAACCGTGGAACGTGAACGACGGTTCCCATACCAGGGCGTCGCCGTCGAGGACGATCTCGTCGGTCGCGCGCGCGGCTCGGAGCGGCCGGGTGCCGAGTTCGCCGTGCTCGAGCACCTCGGCATGGCGGATGGTCACCGTTCCGGTTCCCTCGGGGATCGCGACACGGAGGCGTCCGACGAGGTTCTGCCCGAAGTCGAGGATCGTCTCGCCCGAGGGTGACGTGATGAGCTCGACCGGCCGCAGTGCCTCGGTCGCCCGCACGGCGGGGCCGTCGGGTGCGACGAGGGTCGAGGTGTCGAGAGCGACGAGAGCGACGGCATCCCACCGCGAATCGTCGAAGCCCGGTTCAGCCCATCCATCGACGATCCGGCTCGCGTCGAACGTCTCGCCCATGTACAGGTCGGCCCGGGTCACCGGGCCCAGGCTCGATCGCCATGTCTCGTCGGTACCGACCACGGTGAGCGTGCCGTCGGTGTGCTCGACCTCGAGCTGTACGAGAGCGGCGGTGCGATCGCCGTACACATCACGGAGGCCGGCGAAGCCGAGGTACCCGCGGTACCAGCCGTCCGCGAGGTGCACACCGATCGCGTTGCGGCCGCTGCGCACCTGTTCCGTGACATCCCAGGTGCGGTACCGCAGGCGGGAGGCATAGCTCGTCCACCCGGGGTGCAGCACGTCGTCTCCGACGGGAGCACCGTTGACGTGCAGGGTCATCACTCCGTGCGCGGTCGCACGGATGCGGGCTCGGACGATGTCGCCGGGGAGCTCGACCTCGCCACGGAGCAGGGCCGCGGGCTCGCCGCCCTCACCCGTTGCGGGTAGCACCGGACTCACGAGGCTCGCGGCCCACAGCGACGGCTCGAGGAGACCGGCCTCGACGTCGATGGCCTCGCTCCACGTGGACTCCGCGCCGTCATCGCCACGGACGCGGACGCGCACACTCCGCCGATCGCGGCTCGCGAGGGGAGCGCCGGGCCACTCCACCAGGATCTGTGCGGTCGACTCCACCCAGCCACCCGGGGCGCCGTCGATCGACACCTCGTACGCCACCTGGCTCCAGCCCTCGAGCTCGGTGTCGACCACCCAGGAGAGCCGCGGTCGGCTCTCGCCGATGCCGAGGGGTTCGCGGTGGTGCTCGACACGGGGGCGACGGACGGTGAGGGGCATGGTTCTCCTGAGAACGTGTGGCCGCGGCGCGGCGTGCGGCACCGCGCGGGCGGTCAGAGGGGGGTGACGAGGAAGCTGTTGATGACGCGGGCGCTGTCTTCGGCGATGTCGACGTCGAGGTCGTTCAGCCAGAGCAGCTGCAGGCCCTCCACCGCCGCCATGCTGGTCAGCGCTGCACGGCGCGGGTCCACACCGTCGCGCAGACCGCCGGTTGCGCCGACCTCGGCGAATGCCGCCGTCACCGCGGCAGCGATCCGTTCGAATCGTTCGGTGAAGTACGGGCGGATCGGATGGTCGGGCGCGGTGGCCTCGGCGGCGAGGATCGCGTACAGCTGCACGACGCCGCGCTGGAGACGCTGCGACCGAGAGATGTCGACCAGTGCTGCGAGGAACTCCCGACCCGTCTTCTCGTCGAGGAGCAGCTCGGCCTGGCTATCCCGTCGCTCGAGCACGGCGCGCAGCAGTTCGGTCTTCCCGCCGGCGAAGTGATGCAGCACCCCGGTCTGGGTGATCCCCACGACGCGGGCGATCTCGTTGACCGAACTGGCCGAATAGCCGTTCTGAGAGAACACCGCGAACGCGGCATCGAGGATCTGCTCGCGCCGCTGTGCGCTCTTGCGGTACTCGCCGCGGGGACCTGCCATGACAGCACCGTATCAGCAGAAACGTGAAAACATTGAATGCTTCATGTTTTCGTGTTAGCGTCCTCGCAGCCCTCGTTCCGAGGCGCACCCGAAGAATCCCTCCGGCCGCTCCGCAGCGGTCCGCACGGCAAGGAAGCCACCATGACACTCCCCGATTCCGCGGCGCCGACGCCGCCCCTCACCACGGATGCCGTGGTCGAGCCGACCCCGACCGAACTGTTCCGCCAGACGATCCACCTGCCGCGCGGATTCGTGTTCTTCCTGGTCCTCGCCATGGTCGGAGCGGGGGCGGCGCAGATGTCCGCCGCGCTCCTGACGCTCACGCTCAAAGCCACCGAACTCGATGCGGGCGCGGCGACGACCATCATCTCGATCTCCAGCGGCGTCGCCGGCATCCTCACCCTCATCGCGCTGCCGGTCATCGGCACTCTGAGCGACCGCTCGCGCTCCCGCCTCGGCCGTCGTCGGCCGTATCTGGTGTTCGGCGCCATCGCCTTCGCGGCGGGTGCCGTCGCACTGATCGCCGCCCCGAACATCCCGGTGTTCGTGCTCGCGCACCTGCTGATCACCACCGGCTTCGTCACGGCGAACGTCACCGTCACCGCTCTGCTCACCGACCAGCTGCCGGCCGATCGCCGCGGTGTCGCGATCGCACTGCTGAGCATGGGAACGCCGGTGGGCGCATTGTTCGGCATGGCTGTCGCGGTGCCCTTCGGCGACGCGCTTGTGCCCCTGGTCGGCATCCCCACCGCACTCGCCGTCGTCGGGATGCTCCTGCTCGCCGCCGTCGTCCGCGACCCGAAATGGGACTTCCCGCTGCCGTCCTTCGACCTGCGCCGAGCGCTGGGCGTCTTCTGGGTCAATCCGCTGAAGCATTCCGCCTTCGCATGGGTCTTCACCAGCCGGATGCTCGTGTTCTCGGGAGTCGCCGCGCTCAACGGCTACCAGGCCATCTACATGCTCCAGCGTCTGCATCTGGAACCCGCCGGCCTCGGTACCGCGATCCTCCTCACGGTCGTCGTCAACGCGGGCATCACCCTGCTCGTGGCCCCCGCGATCGGCAAGCTCAGTGACCGTCTCGGCATCCGCAAGCCGTTCATCCTCGTCGCCGCGCTGATCCTCGCGGCCGGCCTTGTGCTCGCATCCGTCGCCCCCGACTTCGGCAGCTACCTGATCGCGTGCACGATCGTCGGTCTCGGACAGGGTGTCTACTTCGCCGTCGAGATGGTGCTCGCCACCCAGGTGCTGCCCGATCCCGACAACCCCGCCAAGGACATCGGCATCCTGAAGATCGCCGACAACCTGCCGGTCACGATCGTCGCTGCGGCGGCGCCCGCGCTGCTCGCGATCGGCGGCGGAGGCAACTTCTCCGCGCTGTTCATCGCCGGCGCGATTGCCGCGGTGATCGGCGGTCTCGTGATCACCTTCGTGCGCGGCGCGCGCTGACCACCGTCGGGGCTCCTGCCGCCTGGCCGGAGCCCCGACGTCTCCCAGAAAGAAAGACAACATGACCTCCTTCCCCGAATCCTTCCTCTGGGGCGTCGCCACAGCCGGCCACCAGAACGAGGGCGCGAACGTCGACAGCGACATCTGGTTCCTCGAGCACGTCGAGCCCTCGCTCTTCCGCGAGCGCTCCGGAGACGCCTGCCAGGCATACGAGCGCTACGAAGACGACCTCGACATCGTCGCGGGCCTCGGGTTGAACGCCTACCGCTTCTCGGTCGAGTGGGCACGGATCGAGCCGCGCCGCGGCGAGATCTCCGAGGACGCTCTCGACCACTACGAGAAGGTGATCGATGCGGCTGTCGCCCGGGGGCTCGCTCCGGTCGTCACGTTCAACCACTTCGCCGCACCTAGTTGGTTCTCTGCGGCGGGATCCTGGCTCGCCGATGACGCGGCGGATCTCTTCGCGCTGCAGGTCGGCAGGGTCATGGACCGCTTCGGCGACCGGATCGCCGCGGCGGTGACCATCAACGAGCCCAACCTGGAGCAGCTGTTGCAGGCCGGGGGGAAGCTGCCCCCGATTGCGGAGCAGATCAAGAAGGAGATGCTCGCGGCCGCCGCACAGAAGTCCGGCACTGAGCACTACTTCGCTTCGAATGTGATCCCCGCCGACAGGCAGCACGCGTTCCAAGCTGCGTTCACCGTGGCGCACCGCGCTGCCAAGGCCGCGATCAAGAGTCGTCGTCCGGAGCTGCCTGTCGGAATCTCGATCGCGATCGCCGACGAGGTCGCGCTGCCCGGCGGCGAGGCGCATCGTGATGCTCGCCGAGCCGCCGTGTACGACCACTGGCTCGACGTCGCTCGCGACGACGACTTCATCGGTGTGCAGAACTACGAGCAGTTCGTCTATGACGCTGACGGTGAGGTGGCACCCGCCGGAGCCCTCAACGGTATGGGCACGGCGATCGAACCGGGCGCACTCGCCGGAGCGGTGCGGTACGCGCACGAGCGCTCCGGTGTGCCCGTGCTCGTCACGGAGCACGGCCTGCAGTCCGATGACGACGCTCAGCGGGAGGCGTTCATCCCCGCGGCCCTGGCCGGTCTGCAGCAGGAGATCGCCGCGGGTACTCCGGTGCTCGGCTACTGCCACTGGACTCTGATGGACAACTTCGAGTGGATCTTCGGCTACGGTCCCAAGCTCGGGTTGGTCGCCGTCGATCGCGAGACCTTCGAGCGGACGCCCAAGCCGAGCGCGGCGGCCTATGCGTCGTTCGTGGAGTCCGCGCGCTCCTGAGGCTCGATCCCGCCGCGCGCGAGCGACGACAGCTCGCGCGCGGCGTCGCGGAACGCGTCGACGAGCGGATGCCGCGACGCGACGAGCGTGCACACCGAGATGGTCACCGGCTCGATGTCGCTGATCGGGACGTAGGCGAGATCGTCCCTCCGGTGATGGTGCGCGACCGATGCCCCGGCGATGTTCACGCCGGCGCCTGCGGCTACGAGGTCCAAGAGCCCGTCGAGGCTGTCCGCCGTCGTTCCGAGCCGCGGCCGGCTCCCGTCCGGTCGCGGGTCGACGACCCACCAGTCGATGACGTCCGACGGCCCGTTCGAGGCGACGACGAAGACCTCGTCCGAGGTCTCTCCGATCGACACCGACTCGCGACCTGCGAGGCGGTGACCCGCGGGGACGACGAGAACGCGCGGTTCACGCATCAGCGCCTCGGCTCGCACCCCGGCTGTGCTGCGCAGGGGCGACGGTGCGATGGCGACGTCCACGCCGCCGGACTCCAGTTCGTCTCGCACATCGAAGAAGCCGAGTCGACGCATCTCGATGCGAGCGGTCGGATGCCGTTCCAGAACACGCGCGATGATCTCGGCGGTCGATGAACCGGCGCCGGCGGCGATCACCCCGACGCGGAGGACGGGCGTCCTCCTCTCCTCGTCCTTCGAGGCGGCCCAGGCGATGATCTGTCGATGATCGTCCCGCATCCGCTCTGCAAGAGGGAGGAACTCACGCCCCAGGTCCGTCAGGGCGACATGCTGCGAGGTCCGCTCGAACAGCGCGCCGCCGAGCTGCGACTCCAGTCGTCGGATCTGCTGGCTGAGCGAGGGTGGCGTGATGCTCAGCCGTTCAGCCGAGCGGCCGAAGTGGAGCTCTTCGGCGACCACGCAGAAGTAGCGGATCGCGTGCAGGGACACGTCGTACATGGGACCATCCTCCGCCCTCGGACGTCTGTTCGCTGTGTCACCGGACGTGAGCGTCGAGGAAATCGAGCGCGCGCGGCAGCACCGAGGAGAGGTCGCTCAGCCCGCGCCAGAGGTGGCCCGCGCGCGGCACGAGCTGGAGTTCGGCGTGTGCACCGGCATCCGTCAGCGCCTGCGCCAGCACCTCGCTGTGCACGGGAGGGACGAGGTCGTCGGCGGTGCCGTGCGCGAGCAGGAAGGGCGGTGCATCCGGTCGGGCGGCGAAGCGCGGACTCGCGGCGCGCACCAGGGCGTCGGAGTACGCGCCGGATCCACCGAGGAGCGACTGCTCGCGTGTCGGTCCACCGCGCTCGTCGGCATCCGCCAGCAGCAGCGCGAGATCGCTCGGTCCGTACCAGTCGACCACCGCCCGCACCGACGATCCGGGACGCAGGGCGGCGAGGGCCGCGAGATGTCCGCCGGCGGACTCGCCCCACAGCGCGATGCGTTCGGCGTCGAGTCCGTAGCCCGCGGCTCCGTCGTCGCGGACCCAGTCGATCGCGGCGACGACATCGTCGAGCGGGGCGGGGAACGCCGCCTCGCCGCTCAGCCGATAGTCGATCGACAGCACCGCCCGACCGCGGGCCATGACGGCGCCGAAGGTCTCCTCCTCGGAGAAGCCGGGGCAGAAGATGCGGCGACTGCCGCGCAGCCATCCGCCGCCGTGCACGAAGACGACGACGGGCGACGGCCGCCCGCGGTCGGACGGCAGGTGGAGGTCGGCCGTGAGCGGGCGGAACCCGTCGTGCCGGACGAACTCGATGTCGCGGAGGATCTCGCCCACGATCAGTCGAACAGTTCGTAGCCGTCGACGAAGTTGACGTCGTGCTCTGCACCCTGGGCCTGGAAGAACTCGGGGGAGGGGATGTGGAAAGCATCCGGCGTCGGGATGCCGGCGACATCGGTCGGCCGGGCGACGGCACGGAAGAAGTCGCTGAATCCGGCGCTCGTGATGCCGAAGATCTTGCCGGTCTGCTCGATCCGGTACGAGTGGATGGCGTTCTTGGGCACGTAGCCGAAGCCGCCGGCCTCGATGATGCGCGTCTCGCGGAAGCCCTGCTGGTCGTCGACCCAGAGGCGGATCGCTCCCTCGAGCACGAAGAACGTCTCATGGGTGAGCGCGTGGAAGTGCGGGGGAACCGGGCGGCCGGGGCGGCCCTCGGTCAGGAAGGCGTCGAACTGCCCCTCGGTCTGCGGCGACGTCGTCAGCAGGGTGAAGAGCTGGTCGAACAGCACGAGCTTGTCGCCCTCGCCGTCGGCGAGGAAGTAGGGGAGGGGCCCGGCCGGGAGTGCGGTCGCGGCGGTGTTCTGATCGGTCATGGGAGCCTCCTCGTTGCGGCGGTCGTGCGTCGAAGTCCCCATACTGACCCGGCGACGGCATCGACGGCCAGGTGGATCGGGTGAACGTTCATGAGGCAGAACCTCATGAAGTCGCCCGCGTGCCAGTTCCGGCCGTGACAGCATGGTCGTCGTGTCAGAGACGCCCGCGACGAATGACGAGCCCACGATCGTGGGGCCGCATGTGCCCTCGATCCATGTGCGGGCAGCTCTCACCTGGCTCGCGATCTTCCCGCTGGTCGGACTCGGGATGTTCGTTCTCGAGGGGCTCGCCCACGGCTGGCCTCCGCTGCTGAGGGCGTTCGTGCTCACGCTCGTCGTGGTGCCGCTCTCGGTCTACGTCGTCGTGCCGGCGCTCCTCCGCCTGTACGGTGCGATCCACAGGGCGGTGCGGGCGGGGCGCCGTCGGGACTGACCGATCGGGACTGCCGATCAGTCGGTCGTCTCGACTCCCGCGTCCCATCGGGGGAACGGGTCCGCGAATCGCGCCCACTCCCGGAGCCCCGCGGTGAACTCCGCGTCCGAGAGCGTCGCCCTGTCCAGAGCAGTCGTGAGCGCATCGGCATCCAGGTCGATGCCGATGAATCCGATGTCCTGTCCGAGCGCGAGCAGTTCGGACTGTCCCTGTTCGTCGCGGGTGAGAGGTTCGAGCGAGATCATCTGCCCGACCTGATCCCAGCTGCCGACGACCCCCGGCCGGCTCGCGAGACGGCAGAACCCGGCCGAACGCAGGACCGCTCCGAACGCTCCGCCGCCGAAGCTCGTCTCGAGCAGCTCGTGCAACCGCACCGGGTGGAAAGGGCGCATCTGTTCGTAGCGGAACGCGCTGACACGGAGGTCGGTCATGTGCGGTCGGTGGTCGCCGTTGAGAAGGTGCACCCAGCCGGGCTGATGTCGCCGCATGGAGAACGGTGCGGGTGGAGCGTCATCGACCTCGCGCTCGAGCCGGAGCCGCGCAGCGGGCGCGAGGTGGCTCAGGACCGCGAGCAGCATGGACAGGTCGCGCGTCTCGACGTCGTCCCATTCCGCCACAAGGATCGTGCTGGCGTGCTCGACGCACTGCACGGTGCGCAGGGCGCGCGCCACGTACAGGATCGGATTCGTTCCCGCGACGGACACGTAGTCGTCGACCAGCAGGTCCGTGAAGAACGCGGAGGCGTCGATGACGCAGACCGTCTCGGTGATCGTGACGTCGGGCTCCGCCTCGAGCGTCCCGATCGCCGCGTCGATGGCGGCGCCGGCGGGCAGCTCGATGACCATGTGCGCGCCGGTCCGCGCCTCGATCGCGCGCTCGAGTGCAGCAGCGCTGTCGTCGTGACCCGACAGAGAGACGGGTGCGAAGCGGATGCCGTCGAGCCGGCGCGCGATCCGGTGCGCGCAGGCCGAGCGGCAGTGGGCATGGCTGCCGGTGACGACGGTGATCTCGGTGACGCTCATATGTCTCATTTCCGTTCGGGCGATTCTGCGCCTATTCTGAAAATGATAACCGTTCTCAATAGGAGATGATGAGATGAAGGTCCGAGCGTCGCTCAAGTCGTTGAAGAATCAGCCGGGGGCACAGGTCGTCCGACGTCGCGGTCGCGTCTTCGTGATCAACAGACTGAACCCGCGGTTCAAGGGCCGCCAGGGCTGACGGCGGCTTTCAGGATGCCGGACTCTGCGACTCTTCGGAGCCTCGGCATCCGGCATCCGGTGTGTGCTCGAGCCCCAGGTCGTCGTCGCCGTAGGTGCTCAGCACCTCGGCGATCACGACCCTGTACGAATCTATCCACCGCTCGCGGCGTCCCTTCGCGTCCCGGTGCGCGTCCATGCCGATCAACTGATGCAGGGCATCGAGGCTCTCCCAGTAGTAGACCTCCGAGTGCAATCCCGTGCGATCGTTGCCCCACTCCTCCTCACCGAGGAAGCCGGGGATCGCGCGAGCTCGCTCGGCGATCTCGTCGTTGCGCGTATGGAATTCGTCGTCGTAGCCGGTCGAGCGGAAGATGAATGTCGACGTGTACATCGTGGCCTCCCGATCGGATGCGCCCAGTATGACCGAGAAGCGACGACGTCTCCAGAGCGGGTTGGTGGCAGCGCCGCCTGCGTCAGCCTCCCGTCGACCGCCTGATCACGAGCTCCGGAGGGAAGACGGTCTGTCGAGGGATGCTGTCGGGATCCGCAGCCTCTTCGAGCAGGACCTTCAGCGCGGTCCGGCCGATCATGCGCGCGGGCTGGCGGATCGACGACAGGGGAACGACCGCCGCGGCGGCGAAAGAGATGTCGTCGAAGCCGATGAGGGCGATGTCGTCGGGCACCAGCATCCGTCCATCCGCGCTGAGCGACTGCAGCAGGCCGAGCGCGAGCATGTCGTTGGCGGCGAAGATCGCGTCGGGCCATTCCCTCCGCGGACGCGACAGGATGCGGGCGCCGGCGGCGGCGCCCTCTTCCACTGACAAGGCCGATGTCGCGACGACCTCGAGGTCGACCGGGACGGCCGCGTTCTCGGCCGCCGAGCGAGCGCCGGCGAGTCGATCGGTGACGAGGCGGATGTCGAACGGCCCGCCCACGAAGGCGATGCGTCGGCGCCCGATCTCGATCAGGTGCTCGACGGCGAGTCGTCCGCCCGCGACGCTGTCGACCGACACCGAGGAGAACCCGCTGTCGGCGCTGAACCGGTCGACGAGCACCGCGGCGATGCCGCTCGCCTTGAGACGGCGCAGCTGGCTGATCACGTCGCCGTAGGGGATCACGAGGAGGCCGCGCACCTGCTGCTCGTGGAACAGATCGAGGTACATCTTCTCGCGCCGCGGATCCTCATCGGTGTTGCCGTAGAGGACCGCGATGCCGTGGCTCGACGCCTCGTCCTCGGCGCCGCGCACCAGCTCGTTGTAGAACGGGTTCTGGCCGTCGAGCACGATGAATCCGACGGTCGTGCTGACCCCTGCGCGGAGCTTGCGGGCGGCATCGTTGCGCACGTAGCCCAGTTCGTCGATCGCGCGGCTGACGCGCTCCACCGAATCGGCGGACACCTCATCCGGGCGGTTCAGGACGTTCGACACCGTGCCGACCGACACCCCGGCGCGCTGCGCGACATCGCGGATGCTGACGGGCACGGGTGATCCTCTCGTCATCGGGGGTCATGTCGTCATCGAGTCGGTCTCGATCCGGACCGAAGGGTGTTGACGTCCGGTCGTTGTCACCTACACTAGCGTGAACGAACCTGAATCGATTCATGTACAGTTCATTCCGTACGAATCCCACCTCGAAGGAGAGGACCCGCCCGTGGTCGACGAAGTATCCTCAGGCAGCGCGAACGGCGCCGCGCTGGAGCTGCATCGCGTCGTCAAGTCCTTCGGACCCGTCGTCGCGCTCCGCTCAGGAAGCCTGCAGCTGCAGCCGAACTCCATCCACGCCCTGATCGGCGAGAACGGTGCAGGCAAGTCCACGCTGGTCAAGATCATGGCGGGCCTCTACCGTCGCGACTCCGGTGACTTCCGTCTGCATGGCGAGACAGTGGACTTCACGAGCACCGCGCAGTCGAAGGCCGCAGGCATCGCCGTGATCTACCAGGAGCCGACGCTCTTCCCCGACCTCTCGGTCACCGAGAACATCTTCATGGGGCGCCAGCCCATCGGTCGGCTCGGACGCATCGATCGCAAGGCGATGCGCACCGAGGTCGAGCAGATCTTCCGCCGCCTCGGCGTCTCCCTCGATCCGGATCGCATCACCGACGGCCTCTCGATCGCCGACCAGCAGATCATCGAGATCGCCAAGGCCATCTCGCTCGACGCCAGCGTGCTCATCATGGACGAGCCGACCGCTGCACTCAGCGGCGTCGAGGTCGACCGCCTGTTCGCCGTCGCCCGCAGCCTGCGCGACGAGGGCAGGGCGATCCTGTTCATCTCGCACCGCTTCGACGAGGTCTTCGACCTCTGCGACACTGTCACAGTCATGCGCGACGGGGCATACATCGCAACAACGCCGATCGCCGAGACGACGGTCGACGACCTCGTGCGGCAGATGGTCGGTCGCGACGTCACCGAGCTGTTCCCCAAGCAGGAGGCCGCGATCGGCGAGCCGTTGCTCGAGGTGTCGGGACTCACCAGCCCTGGAGTGTTCCATGACATCTCCTTCACGGTCCGCTCCGGCGAGATCGTCGCGCTGGCGGGCCTCGTCGGTGCCGGACGCAGCGAGGTCGTGCGTGCCGTGTTCGGTGTCGACGCCTACCGTGAGGGGGAGGTGCGGATGCTCGGCGCGGCGGTTCCCCGCCGTAACCCGACGGCCGCGATGCGCGCCGGCCTCGCCCTCGTCCCCGAGGACCGCCGTCGCCAGGGTCTGGTGATCGACTCGGGAGTCGGGGGCAACATCACTCTCGCGATCCGTCAGCGGCTCGCGAAGTGGGGCCTCATCACGACCGGCATCGAGAACCGTGCCGCGAAGGAGTGGGCGTCGCGGCTCGAGGTCAAGACGCACGCGCTCGACACCGTCGCCGCGACCCTCTCCGGAGGCAACCAGCAGAAGGTCGTCCTGGCGAAGTGGCTGGCGACGCAGCCCAAGGTGCTCATCATCGACGAGCCGACGCGAGGGATCGACGTCGGAACGAAGTCCGAGGTGCACCGCTTGCTCTCGCAGCTTGCGGGGGAGGGCATGGGCATCGTCATGATCTCGTCCGAGCTGCCAGAGGTGCTCGGCATGGCCGACCGTGTGCTCGTGATGCGGGAGGGCCGGATCACCGCCGAGATCCCCCGATCTGAAGCCACCAGCGAGAACGTGATGTTCGCCGCGACCCATGCATCGGAGCAGCACGCATGACCGTGACCAGTACCGCGACGCCGTCCGTCGCGAAGAAGAAAGCCTTCGGCGGCGTCGGCCGTGCCCGAGAGTTCGGCATCCTGGCCGCGCTCGCGATCGTCGTGATCGCCGCGACGGTGAAGAACCCGAACTTCCTGTTCTCCGCTGACGGCTGGCGTGATCTGCTGCTCACGCCGTCGATCCTCGTGCTCGTCGCGGTGGGCCAGGCGATCGTCATCATCACTCGCAACGTCGACCTGTCGGTCGGCTCGGTCATGGGCCTCACCGCCTACCTCACCGGTCGTCTGTTCATCGATGTGCCCGGCATCCCGATCATCGTCGTGGTCGTCGCCGCAGTCGTGTTCGGCGGTCTGCTGGGTCTCGTGAACGGTGCCCTGGTCGCCTATGCGAAGGTGCCGGCGATGGTGATCACACTCGGAACGCTGTATGCCTATCGCGGCATCAACGTGCTGTGGACGGGGAGCGACCGGGTCAACGCCTCGGACATGCCGAAGGAGTTCCTCGGTCTCGGCACCCAGCAGGTGCTCTACATCCCGGTGCTCGCGATCGTCGCCGTCCTCGTCCTCGCGGCGGCGGCCTGGTACGTGCGCAACACCCGCGGCGGACGCGAGTACTACGCGATCGGCTCCGACCCCGCTGCCGCCGAACTCTACGGCCTCAAGGTCACTCGGCGCATCGTCACCGCATTCGTGCTCTCCGGTGCGCTGGCCGGTCTCGCCGGCGTCTTCTACGCCGCGCGGTACGGCTCGGTGTCGTCGCAGGCGGGATCCGGGTGGGAACTGGATGCCGTCGGCGCCGCGGTGATCGGCGGCATCGCGATCACAGGCGGCGTCGGCTCGGTCTGGGGCGCGGCCATCGGCGCGATGCTGCTGATGACCATCAACCGCGCGTTGCCGATCCTCGGCATCCCGGATTTCTGGCAGCGTGCCGTCGTCGGCGTGCTCATCATCGGCGCGATCGTGCTCGACCGCGTCCTGGCCGTGCGGCAGAAACGGCGGCTCATCGACGCGAGGGACGAATCATGACCACGGCGACCACAGCCACGACGCGGGTCATCCGCGACTACGACCGCCCCGCCTGGCGGAGGGTCCTGCTCACCCGCGAGTTCGCGATCATCGCGCTGCTCGTGCTCGTCGTGATCGTCGCTGCGGCGACCGTCAGGGGGTTCTCGCAGCCGATCACAGCGAACTACCTGCTGCTCGACGTGGCACCGATCCTGCTGATCGCCCTGCCGATGACTCTCGTCATGATCACCGGGGAGATCGATCTGTCGGTCGGGAGCATGGTCGGGCTGGCGAGCGTCGTCACCGGCGCGCTCGTCCAGGCAGGGGCACCGTTCGAGGTCGCGGCGGTCGCGGCACTGGTCGTCGGCGTGGTCGGGGGAGCGTTCAACGGCTTCCTGGTCACGGTCGTCGGGCTTCCGTCGCTCGCCGTGACCATCGGCACGCTCGCGCTCTACCGGGGTCTCGCCGTGGGACTGCTCGGCACCGCCGCCGTCACGGACTTCCCGGAGTTCTGGACGGCCCTCGCCAAGGCGAAGATCGCCGGCACGACGATCCCGTACATCGTCGTGCCGTTCCTCATCCTGCTCGCGATCTTCGTCGTGATCCTGCACTTCACGCCGTTCGGTCGCGGGGTGTTCGCGATCGGTCTCTCGAAGGACGCCGCGCGCTTCTCCGGCGTGAACGTCGAGCGGACGAAGTTCATCCTCTTCGTCCTGTCCGGAGCGGTCGCCGCGTTCGCCGGCATCTTCTACACGCTGCGCTTCGGCTCGGCGCGAGGCGACAACGCGACCGGCCTCGAACTGCAGGTGATCGCGGCGGTCGTGCTGGGAGGCGTGTCGGTGTTCGGAGGACGGGGTCACCTCCACGGAGTCGTGGCCGCGGTGCTTCTGATCGGCGTGCTCTCCAGCGCGCTGCGCGGCGCCGGGATCACCAGCGACGTCATCAACATCATCACGGGTGGGCTCCTCGTCTTCTCGGTCGTCGCGGCCAGTGTGCTCGCCTGGGCGCAGCGCCTCCGTGCGAAGGCCGGCCCGCCCCTCAGATCCGCAGCCTCTCCCGCACCATGAGGCAGCTCCTGCCGTCGGCATCCGCCAGCGGTGACTCTCGAAAGGAAAGAACAATGAAGTTTGCACGCAAGCGGGTGACGGCCTTCGCGGCTGTCGCCATGGCCGCGGCCCTGGTCCTCACCGGATGCGCCGACACCGGTAGCTCGTCGGGGTCCGGTGGCGGTTCCGAGGGCGGCTCCTCCGACAACCTGTCGATCACGTTCCTGCCGAAGAACCTCGGCAACCCGTACTTCGACACGTCGAGCAAGGGCGGAGAAGCTGCGGTCGAGGCTCTCGGCGGCACGTTCGCCGAGGTCGGTCCCGCCGAGGCGACGCCCGATGCTCAGGTCAGCTACATCAACACGGCCACGCAGCAGGGCGTCGGCGGTCTCGTCGTCTCGGCGAACGATCCGAAGGCGATCTGCGACGCGCTGAACGAGGCGCGCGACGCCGGTGTGAAGGTCGTCACCTTCGACTCCGACACGAACACCGACTGCCGTGACCTGTTCATCAACCAGGCCGACGCCGAGGGCATCGCCAAGGTGCAGGTCGACCTGATCGCCGAGCAGATCGGCGGCTCGGGCGAGATCGCGATCCTGTCTGCATCCGCGAACGCGACGAACCAGAACGCGTGGATCGAGCTCATGGAGGAGTACCTCGCGAGCGAGTACCCCGACATCACGCTCGTCGAGACCGTCTACGGCGATGACGACGACCAGACGTCGTTCGACAAGACGGCGGCGCTGCTGCAGACCCACCCGAACCTGAAGGGCATCATCTCGCCCACCACGGTCGGCATCGCCGCGGCGGCTCGCTACGTCTCGACCTCGGACTACAAGGGCAAGGTGTTCATCACCGGACTGGGCACCCCGAACCAGATGCGCGAGTACGTCGAGGACGGCACCGTCACGGCGTTCGCGCTGTGGAACCCTGAGGACCTCGGCTACCTCGCGGCCTACGCCGCGGCCGCTCTGATCCAGGGCGACATCACGGGTGAAGAGGGCGACACCTTCGAGGCCGGCGACCTCGGCGAGTACACGGTCGGTGCTGACGGCGTCGTGCTGCTGGGCGACCCGTTCGTGTTCGACGCCGACAACATCGGCGACTTCGACTTCTGAGTGGGATCCCTCACGAGGGGCGTCGGGGCGAAGGCCTCGGCGCCCCTCTTGTTCGTGCTGGGCTGGATGCCGTTCAGCCGGCGAACCAGGGAACGCGATCCTGCACGGGTGAGTCGCCGACATGCGGCCGGATCGCGATCGTGTACTCGTCGTCGTCGAGCTCAGACAACGTGACGAGGTAGCTTCCGGGCTCAAGAGGAAGACGTTGCCCATATGACGCGACCGGGCCTTCATCCGCGAACTGCGCAGCCATCGTCAGCTGGGTGTAGTCGGTCAGCCACAGTCCGCCCTCGCCGACATGAACGACACCGTTCACGTCGCGGACCGCCGCCTCCGGTGCATCAGCGACCACAGAGAGAGGCGAATCTGCGGCCTCGTCCCCGGCGTACGCCACGAACAGAGTACCCGCGTTCAACTGCTCGACGAACCGCGCCAGCAGATCCTCGAGGGCCCAGTCCTCGTCGACATACCCGCGGTAGTCATCGGGCGCGACAAGGCACACGAATCCGTCGCCATCGACCTCGTACTCGCTCATCTCCCCACCATACGACGGGCAGACGAACAGTCCTCGCTAGGCTCACATCCCATGACCCTCCCGATCCTCCCCGGCTTCTACCCGGACCCGTCGATCTGCCGTGTCGGCGAGACCTACTACCTCGCGAACTCGACGTTCGAGTACGTGCCGGGCGTGCCGATCCACCGCAGCGACGACCTCCTGTCGTGGGAGCTCATCGGGCATGCGCTGCCCGACGCCGAGGTCGTCAACGCCGAGCCAGGTAGCGGGGGAGCGAGCCAGGGGATCTTCGCGCCGACGCTGCGCCACCACGACGGGCTGTTCTTCCTGACCACGACGAGCATCCGCGATGTCGGTCGCGGACAGCTCATCGTCACGGCCACCGATCCGGCAGGGCCGTGGTCCGCGCCGGTCTACGTGCCCGACACCCCGGGCATCGACCCCGACCTGGCGTGGGCCGAGGACGGCACGTGTCTGCTCACCTGGCGCGGCTTCGCGCCCTCCGGCATCCATCAGGTCGCGATCGATCCGATCACGGGTGAGCGGCTCGGTGAGGAGACCATGCTCTGGGAAGGCACCGGACTCGCCGACACCGAAGGCCCGCATCTCTTCCGCCGAGGCGACTGGTGGTACCTCGTCGTCGCCGAGGGCGGCACGCACCTCGGGCACGGCGTCTCGATCGCGCGATCCCGTGACCCGCGCGGACCGTTCGATGCTCACCCGGCCAACCCCATCTTCAGCCATCGCAGCCTCGAGCACGACGTGCAGGCCACCGGTCACCCCGACCTCGTGGAACTCGCCGACGGCAGCTGGGCGATGGTCTACCTCGGCATCCGCCCCGCCGGCGCGTTCCCGCGCTTCCACGTCAACGGACGCGAGACCTTCCTCGCCGGCATCAGCTGGCAGGACGACTGGCCGGTCGTCGACGAGGACCGGTTCGATGTGCCGACGACCGCGACCGCCTTCGACGACCGCTTCGACGCGGATGCTCTGCACCCCCGGTGGATCGCTCCGTCGATCCCGCCGGCATCCGTCGCCACGCCAGGCGGCGCGCTCACCCCGAGTCGCACCCCGGATGAGACGGACGGACTCGCGGTGCTCGCGACCCGCGTCCGCGATCTCGCATGGAATGCGCGCGCCGCCTTCACCGGAGACGCGTGCCTCGGCATCCGCATCTCCGGCTCGCACTGGTACGGCGTCGAGAGCATCGGCGATGTCATCCGCGTCCGCGCGGTGGTCGGCCCGCTCGCACAGGTCGTCATCACGGCGTCGAGTGAAGACGGCGACGTGCTCGCCATCCGCTCTCGCCGCGAGGTCGTGCTGCACGACAACACCCGCGGTCCCGACGACGTCTTCCTCGGCGTCGAGCGGTCCGGTGCATTCGTCGAGCTCGCCGGCCTCGACGGCCGCTACATCTCGACCGAGGTGGCCGGAGGCTTCACGGGGCGGATGCTGACGGTCGAGGCACTCGCCGAGGGCGTCTCCGTCACCCGCGTCGGCTACGAGCCCGCACCCGCGAACGGATAAACTGGAACGTTGTGACCGCATCCCGAGCCGAGGCCGCCTATTCGCGCGCTGCCGCGGCTTTCCGCACCCCGACGCTCGACCTCCTGCACGGTCGATTCGCTCCGTTCGTCGTGGCCACCCTGTCGATCCTCTTCACCGCCGATCGGGCATCCGTGCCCATCGCCGATGCGCACGCCGAACTGGGGGAGATCCTCGAAGAGCTCCGCTCGGGAGACGAGGACGACGAACGTCGGGTCCCCGTCGGCACCGGTCGCGACGTCGGCCGCAACTGGGTGCGCCTCGGATGGCTCGTGCAGCAGATCGACGATGACGTCGAGGTCTATCGACTCTCCGCGCATGCGGTCGAAGCCCTCGAGATCGCCGGTCGCACCGGCGGCGGGCGCACGCGCGTATCGAACTCCCGCGTGCGCACGCTGCTCGAGGCGGTCGAGAACCTCGCCGACAGCGCTGAGGTCGATCCGGCGCGGCGACTCGAACGACTCCATCAGGAGCGCGCGCTGCTCGACGCCGAGATCGCCCGCATCGAGACCACCGGTGCCGCCGACCCTCTCGACGACGACGAGCTGCTGGAAGAAGCCGAGAACGTGCTGCACCTCGCACGTGAGCTCCCCGCGGACTTCACCCGCGTCGCCGAATCGCTCAAGGCCATGCAGCGCGACGTCGTCGCTCACCTGCGCCGGGACGAGCGCCCCACGGGAGAGGTGCTGCGCGAATACCTGCAACGTGCCCGCGACGTCATGCAGTCGACGCCCGAGGGTCGCGCCTTCGCCGGTGCGCTGCGCCTGATCGGCGACCCCGAGCGCATCGACGCGCTCACCGACCAACTGCACTCCCTGCTCCGGCAGCCGTTCGCCCTGATGCTCGACGCCACGCAGCGTGCAGAGCTCGACGCGATCGGACGACGCGTGGAGCTCGGCGTCGAAGAGGTGCTCGCCGCCCAGCGCCGCGCCTCGCACGTCATCACCGGTCAGGTGAAGACGCACGACCCGCTGCGCGACCGCCAGGTCGACGACCTGCTCCGCGACGTCATCGCCGGACTCCACGTGTGGGACGGCCGCGGCGCCGCCGAGCCCGTGCGCAGCCTTCCGCTCATCGACCTCGGCCATCTGCGCCAGACCGTCAGCGACATCCGCCCGCCGGGTGCGCCGGCACCGCTCGCGGATGCCGAGGACGTCGAGTTCCCCGACCGCGACACGAGGGCGTGGGGCGGGCCCCGCTACGCCGAGCTCGAGGAGTACGTCGCCGGTCTCGGCGAGGAGTTCGACCTCGGTGCCGCTTTCTCGGACACCGCCAACGACACCCGTCGGCCGGTCGATCTGCTCGGCCTGCTCGAGATCGCCCACCGCAACGGCATGACCGAGCACGATGAGGTGTCGATCGTCGAGGCCCTGCGCCCCGACGGCACCGCCCGCCGGTTCGCGTTCGGCGCGGTCACCGCGCGCACGACCAAGGAGGACGTCCATGAGTGATGGGACACAGGTCCAGGACGAGTCGCCGATACAGGACGACGAGCCGTTCATCTCGCCCGTCGCGATGGAGGACGACCTCGAAGAGCACTTCCCCGGTGACCGGGGGACGCTCGACCCCGAGGTTCGCCGCGTGCTCGTGCACATCCTCCAGCGTCGGTTCCTCGCCGCAGACCGCAGCCGCCGCGAGTGGGCGCTGCTGCTCGAGCACCAGCAGATGATCGAGTCACGCTTGAACGACCTGTACCTGCGTCTCGTGGTCGACCACGGTCGAGGGCTCGCCTACAAGCAGCAGCTGCGCTCCGACGAGATCGACATGCCCGTGCTGCTCAAGGACACCCCGTACTCCCGCGCCGAGACCCTCGTGCTCGTGCACCTGCGCACGGTCTACCAGCGCGAGTCGGCGGCGGGAGAGGCATCCGTCCGCATCGACATCGAGGACGTCGAGCAGACCGTCCTCAGCTACTTCACCGAGGTCGACGGCAGTACGGCGCGCCAACAGCGCGCGATCCGCGCCGCCATGGAGCGACTCGCACGTGAAGGCATCGTCGACGAGGAGACGACGGGCCGCTACCGGATCAGCGCCCTCGTCGAGGTCGTGCTCAGCGCGCGCACGCTGAAAGAGCTCAGGGACTGGCTGCGCACACAGGAGGTCGCTGCACGATGACGATGGTCGACACGCTCTTCGGACTGATCCCCGCCGGCACCCGCGGTCAGCAGTGGGTGGCAGAGGACCTGCAGCTCGTCAACTGGGGCGGCTACGACGGCGGCCCGCACCTGGTGCGGTTCTCGCCGGGCGCGACGCTGCTGTGCGGCGGTTCGGGCTCGGGAAAGTCCACGCTCATGGATGCCTACATCGCGCTGATGATGCCGCACACGACGCCCTTCAACGGCGCGTCCAACGGCGGTGTCACCGGTCGTCCCCGCGGCGACGAGCAGCGGAACATCCTCTCCTACGGCCGAGGCAAGATCGACGAGTCCCGCACAGAGGAGGGCACGAAGCTCCGAGTCCTCCGCGGCGATGGCGAGGACACCTGGAGCGCGATCGCCGTGACGTGGCTCGACCACGACGGCTCCCGTTTCACCGCCGTGCGCGCCTGGTACATCCCCGCGGACGCCCGGACCCTCGAGGACACCGTGCGCATCCGCGCGACCGTGCACGGAGCGTTCGACCTCGGCCTGCTCGAGAAGGCGGCATCCCAGAGGCTGTCCGACGCCTCCGTGCGGGCGCTGGGCCTGGAGACCCTCGGCACCGACCGGGAGTTCTCGGCCCGACTGCACACCGTTCTCGGCATCGGCGCCGCAGGCTCCGGAGCGAAGGCGGTCAGCCTGCTCGCCCGCATCCAGGCCGGTCAGCAGATCACGACCGTCGACGATCTGTACAAGCGGCTGGTTCTCGAGGAGCCCGAGACGATGGCCACGGCGGATGCCGTCGTCGCCCACTTCGACGAGCTGGAGAGCACCCGAACCCGGATGCTCACCGCCAAGCAGCAGGTCAACGCCCTGGAGCCGATCCGCGGGATCACAGAGAAGCTGGCGGCCGCCGCCGAGCGGGTGCGGCTCATCGACGAGGTCGGCGTGTTCGCCGAACCCTCCTCGCCGGCCGCGCTCTGGAGCGCACTACGTCGCCTCGACCTGCTCCGCGAGGTCGAGGGGGAGCTGCGCGACCGGACGCGCTCTCTCGAACTCGCCGTGCGCGAGAAGCGCGCCCTGATCGACGCGGCCGAGGTCGAGCGCGACGGTCTGCTCGACGTGCTGCGCCAGTCGGGCGGCGACCGCTTGGAGACCGCGCAGCGTGAGCGCCGGGTGGCCGTGCGACGGCTGGACGAGGTGCAGCGCGAACGCGACCGCCTGGACGCGGTGCTGGGAGAACTCGGCACCGAGGTCTCGACGGCCGAGCAGTTCGAGGAGATCGTCGCGGCGGCCCGCACCGCGCAGCCGAAGGCCGAGCTCCGCCAGGCGCGCGCCCGATTCGCCGAGACCGAGGCCGAGCGTCGCGCCGCCGAGCGCGAGCTGCACCGTGTTCGCGAGGAGCGCACTCAGGCCGACTCCCTGCACGGCAGCATCCCGCCCGCGCTCGACGCCTCGCGGGCCCTGCTCGCCGAGGCCGCGGGACTCGCGGCATCCGATCTGCCGTTCGTGGGTGAGCTCGTCGAGGTGCGGACCGAGTTCGAGCCGTGGCGGGACGCCTTCAACCTCGCCCTCGGCGGGTTCGCGCGCACCCTGCTCATCGACGCAGAGCACCTCGACCGCTTCCGCGCCGCGATCAACGCGGTGCGCACACCGGAACGGCTCGCCTATGAGGCCGTGCAGACCGGAATCGACGAGCGGCGCCTCACCGACACGGCGACCCTGCCCGGCCGACTCGATTACCGCTCCTCGCCGTTCACGGGCTGGTTGCAGCAGCGGCTTCTCGATCGGTTCGGCTTCGTCTGCGTCGACTCCTCGGACGACCTCCGCGCGCACGCGAAGGCGCTGACGATCACCGGCCAGCTCTCCACGGGCAGCCGGGGCGCTCACGGTGGGCAGGGCCGGGCGAACGTGCTCGGCTTCTCGAACTCGCGTCGTCTGCGCGAGCTCGACGAGCAGATCGATGGGCTCGAGACCCGGCGCGAGGAACTGGCCCGTGCGGCTGCCGATGCGGAGGCGGCGCTCGATGAGCTCGGCACGCGCTCGACGGCGTTCGCGAAGATCGAGGACCTCACGTGGGAGCAGGTCGACGTCGAGGCGGCCACCGCTGAGCGGGATCGCTGGCTCGCCGTCGAGGTCGAGGTCACCACATCGAACCCGGAGATCGCTCATCTGCGCGACCAGACCGAGCGGCTCAGGGCGCGTGCCGGCCAACTGCGCGACGAGAGCGCGCGACTGGCGAACGAGCTCGACCAGACCCGCGAGCGCTGGGGATCGGTCACCGACGACGTCGACGCGTGCCAGCGCGTGATCGACGCCGCCGAGGCCGACGACATCGTGCTCGACGACTCGCACTCGAGGTTCCTCGACGACCGGTTCCTGCTCGACGAGTCCGGTGCGTCCGAGTCGACCGCGGCCGAACGGCTCGCGCGTCTCGACGGTGCGCTCCGCACCGCGGTGCAGCGCCTCGACGAGGATCGCCGGGCGGCGACCGAGGCGCATCACGAGCAGCGCGAGAGCATGCGCCGCCTCATGACCGGCTTCCTCGAGAGGTGGGACAGCCTCACGATCGTTCCCGACCCCGACGAGTCGGTCGCCGAGTTCGAGAGCATCCTCGATGCGCTGCAGACCAATGGGCTGCACGAGCTCGAGGCCGAGTGGCGCGACAGCCTGCTCAAGCTCTCCGGCAACGACCTCACCAGTCTGGACTCGACGCTCGGCCGCTCTCTGCGCGAGATCAAGGACCGCATCGAACCCATCAACCGGATCATGGCGGACCTGCCGTTCTACGACGACGACCATCGGCTGCAGATCACCCCGCGCGAGAACCAGTCCGAGGCGCGCAAGCGCTTCCGTCGCGAGCTGCGCGAGGTGCGCGGACTCATCGACGCCGCGGTGACGGATGCCGATCGGGAGAACGTGTACCGCCGGATGAGCCGCCTGATCGGCCGCATGCGTCGCACCGCTCCCGACTTCGCCGAACTCATCGACGTGCGCAACCACGTGCGAGTGAGTGCGGAGCGGGTGCACGCCGTGACCCGGCAGCACGTCGCGCTGTACGACCACATCGGCGAGAAGTCGGGCGGGGAGTCGCAGGAGCTCGTCGCGTTCATCGTCGGCGCGGCCCTGCGCTACCAGCTCGGGGATGCCGGTGCCCCGCGTCCCCGATACGCGCCGGTGTTCATGGACGAGGCTCTCATCAAGGCTGACGCGCACTTCACCAAGCGTGCGATCGGCGCCTGGCGTGGACTCGGCTTCCAGCTCGTCATCGGCGCCCCGAACGACAAGTACAGCGCGATCGAACCGCACGTCGAGGTCGAGTACGACATCCTCAAGGACACCCGCGGGCGCTCCTGGGCCAAGGCGAAGGTGGGGCTGCCGACGCAGTCGTGATCGCGGGGCACACTCGACCCATTCCCGAGCGAGTGCTGGGTTCTCCGTGCTCTGCGAGCTTCCGCTGAACGTCGCTACGCTGACGCCCCCGCTGAGCGCCGACGCCCCTGCTGGCACACGTGATTCAGCGGGGGCGTCGTAGCCCAGCGGGGGCGTCGGCGGCACCGCGCGAGCGCGCCGCCCGGGACGTACGGACTCAGAGCACGACGACCTCGTCGTCGGGGATCTCCTCCCAGCCAGACACGTCGATCCCCGTCGTGGCGACGAACTGCACGCCGTCGTCGGTGCGGGTGCGGAACAGGCGGTTGTACACGTCGACCTCGTCGGCGGTGAGTGACACGCCTCGTCGGGCGAGGGCGTCGACCGGGGCGGGGACCGTGCCGCGGGATGCGATGACCACGAGACGACCCTCGACGATCAGCATGGCGTTCAGGCACGCGGCAGGATAGAGCTCCCTGACGGTATCCACTCCGCGTCGGATCCGCTCCCGCAGCTCCCCTCGGCCCGAGGCGAGCGCCCGGAGGACCAGCGACGCGTACAGCTCACTGTCGCTCGTGCCGCGCAGGTCGCGACGCTCCGCCGCCGACAGGGCCGCGAGGCCTGTGGCATAGGGCACGAGCGCTCCGTTGTGCATGAACGCGAGGTCTCCGCGAGGGAACGGCTGCAGATTCTCCGGCGTGACGGGCGAGCCGCTACTGGCGAGGCGCAAGTAGTACAGCGCTGCGGTGCGAGGACTCATCGACGCGCTTCGGAGGTCGGATGCCGTGGGCCCTGATGCGCTCCGCAGCGGTCCCTTCCCCTCTACGCCGGCGCTGCCCCAGCCGTCGCTGTGCACCTCCGCGAGGGCGAGGAACTGCTCCCGGACGGCATCGGGGAGGCGCGTCGGGGACGCGGATCGGAGGGCGAGCATGCGCGACATCCGGACTCCTCAAGATTGGATCCACTTGTGTTATGTTTGGATCCTACCTAGTTCAGGGAAGGCTCATGGACTCGATCTCAGAGGCGAACACGCCGACCTCCGATGCGGATGCATCCCATGCCGCGTCTTCGACGGGTGCCCCCGTCACCCTCGTCGGTGCGACCGTCGACCGCACGGTCGACGTCGTCCTGGAGCGGGAGCGCACGGCCGGCGCGATGCTCTCGCGACATCTCAACGCCGCAGGCTCTGCTCTGCCGTCGCTGCATGTGGTCGAGACCGTGGTCGCGCACCTCCGACTCGAGGAGTCGATGGGCGGATACGAGGCGGCGGCCCTGGCCCGTCCGCGCGTCGAGGCCGTCTACGACGCCGCAGCGGAGCTCATCGGCGCGCACCGCGACGAGATCGCCCTGATCGACAGCGCCTCGTCCGGACTCCGCGTCGTCCTGGACGCGCTTCGGTTGCGTGCGGGCGCCCGGATCATCGCGACCCGCGCGACCTACGTGAGCCACGCGCTGCACCTCATGACGCTCTCCAGGGAGGAGGGCGTGGTCCTCGACATCGTTCCCACCGGTGCGGATCAACGTACCGACCTCGCAGAGCTGGAGCGGATGCTGCAGAGCGGTCCGCCCGCCGTCGTGACCGTCGCCCACGTGCCCACCTCCTCGGGCATCGTGGAACCCGTGATCGAGATCGGCGCGCTCGTGGCGCAGTACGACGGCTTCTTCGTGCTGGATGCCACCCAGTCCGTCGGGCACCTCGCGATCGACGTGCGGGAGGTGGGCTGCGACGTGCTCGTCACCACCGGACGCAAGTTCCTCCGGGCCCCGCGCGGGACCGGGTTCGTGTACGTCCGCTCGTCCGCCATCGCGCGGCTGCTGCCCACGGCCCCGGACGTCCGCGCGGCGCACTGGACCGAGCTCTCCGACTGGGACGTCGACGGCACCGCCCGCCGGTTCGAGACCTGGGAGGCGTCGATCGCCGGGCGACTGGGACTGGGCGCGGCTCTCGAGGAGGTGCTCGAACGGGGGATCGCCCCCACCGAGGCATGGCTCACCGCTGTCGGTCGTCGGGTGCGCGCGGCACTCGCCGCCGTGCCGGGAGTGCGGGTCGCCGAGCCCGTCGACACTCCCTCCGCGATCGTCACGTTCGTCGTCGACGGGATCGCCTCCGCCGACGTCGTCGCCCGTCTCGCCCAGCAGAACGTCCGGGTCGTGTCCGTGCCGGCCACGCACGGACAGTGGGACCTCGGCACTCGGGGCATCCCCGCGGTCGTGCGGGCATCCCTCCACGTGTACAACGACGAGAATGACATCGCGGCACTCCTCGAGCACGTCACCGTCATCGCCGGGGAAGTCGCGGAGAGGGCGTGAGCGCTGTGGAGACCGAGGTCGTCGTCATCGGACTCGGCGTGCACGGCAGCGCGACCGCGGCGAGCCTCGCCCGTCGAGGCCGACGCGTGATCGGCATCGAGCAGTTCGCGCCCGAGCACGTGCGCGGCTCCTCGCACGGTCGCACGCGCATGATCCGGCGGGCGTATCCGAACCCCGTCTGGAACGGCTTCGTCGCGCAGGCCTACGACGCCTGGCGCGCGCTCGAGCGCGAGAGCGGACTCAGCCTGATCCGCACGACCGGCGGCGTCTACGCGCACCGCGGCGACTCGCAGCTGCAGGGACCGGACTGCGAGCGGCTGCCGACTGCGGCGGCGGTCGCCGACCGGATGCCTGCGCTGCGGATCCCCGAAGGGTACGGCGCGGTCCTCGACCCCGCGGCCGGCGTCCTCGAAGCATCGACCGCCCTCCTCGCACTGCGCGATAGCGCTCGCCGGCACGGCGCCGAACTGCGCTTCGGCGATCGTGTGCAGGGGTGGGCGACCGACGGCGATGGAGTGGTCGTCACGACCTCCGCCGGGACGATCCGTGCGGACCGCCTCGTCGTCGCAGGTGGTCCCTGGATGGGTCGGCTGCTCCCCGAGCTCGCCCCGTTGCTCGAGGTCTGGCGGATCCTCACACTCACCGTCGCCCCCGGACAGGCGATGGCACGACCGCCGCAGCTCGGGGCGTTCTCGGTGGATCGCCCAGAAGGGCTCGTCTTCGGCATCCCCGATGTCCGAGGCGGCGGACTGAAGATCGGAATCGATGCCGGGAGGGTCTGGGATCCGGCGGAGCCGGTGGCACCGGCCGAACCGGAGGAGATCGCCGAACTCCGTGCCCTCATGGAGGCCTATGTCCCCGGGATCGACACCACCGCCTACGAGGCGACGGCCTGTCTGTACACGATGACCGAGGACAAGCGGTTCATCATCGGCACGCTCCGCGAGACCCCGCAGGTGGTCGCGGTTTCGGCGTGCTCCGGACACGGCTTCAAGTTCGGCGCGGCGGTCGGCGACGCCGCGGCCGACCTGGCCACCGGCATCCCCCGGCCGGATCTCGACTTCCTCTCCACCGCCCGAAGGGGGCTCTGACATGTCCATCGCTCTGGCCGCCCCGCACGCCGAGGCCGTCGCCGCGGGCGAGCGCGCCGTCGCCCGCGGCGGGAACGCACTCGACGCCGCGCTCGCCGCCGCGATCATGCTCACCGTGGTCTACCCCCATCAGTGCGCGATCGGCGGCGACCTCATCGCGCTGGTGCGCGCTCCCTCCGGGGAGACGACCGCCGTGATCGGGGCCGGCACCGCGCCGGCCGCGATCGAGAAGGTCTCGTCCGCCTGGTCGTCGATGCCGCGTCAGGGCGCACACTCCGTGACGGTGCCGGGCATGCTGGGCGGATGGTCGGCCATCGCCGGTCTCGGCGCGCGCCACGGGCTCGACGCAGCCCTCCGCGACGCCGCCGGGATCGCGAGGGGCGGCGTCGTCGTCAGTGCGGGTCTCGCCAGGGCGATCGACTCGCGTGCCGACGCGATCCTCGACGATCCGGGACTGCGGGGCGTCTTCGCGCCTCAGGGTGTGGTGTTCGGAGAGGGCGACAGCTACATGCAGCCGGCCCTCGCCGACACTCTCGATCGCCTCGCCGTCGATCCGACGGCCTTCTACGAGGGCGACGTCGCTCGGGCTATGGCCGCCGCGCTCCGCGAGGCGGGCGGGGTGCACGCCGACGAGGACTTCGCCGGATTCCGCGCCGAGCTGCTGCCCGCCCTCACGACGCGCGCCGGCGGGCGCTCCTGGTCGGTGGCGCCCCCGCCCTCGGCGGCCGCGCTCATCCCCGCCGTCGTCGCCGCGGGAATCGACGGCGACGGCCGTGCCGACGACGAGCTCCTCGTCGCGGCGGCGGTGCGCGGCGTCGCCGCGCGCAGCGCCCATCTCGGAGACCCTCGTTCCTCCGCCGTCGACCTCGAGGCCCTGCTCGATCTCACGGGTACCGCGCGGGAGAGCGCGATCAGGGAGAGCGCCGCGAGCGGCGACACCGCGTCCGTCGTCGCCACCGACGACGACGGCTGGTCGGTGACGATCGTCCAAAGCGTGTACTTCACGTTCGGCGCGGGCCTCCTCGATCCGGCGACCGGCGTCCTCTTCCACAACCGCGGCGGGGCGTTCTCGCTCGAAAAGGGCTCTCCGGCGCTGCTGGGACCGGGCGCACGTCCGCCGCACACGCTGTGCCCGCTCATCGTCGAGGACGAGGAGAACCTCGTGATCGCCGGCTGTCAGGGGGGCCGCGCACAGCCGTGGATCCTCTCGCAGCTGTTCGCCGACCATGCGGCGCTGGCCGCGCCCCTCGCCGAGACCCTCGCGAGGCCGCGGTGGATCGTCGGCGATGTCGACCTCGGCTACGACCGGCTCACGCTCGCCGCCGAGCCGGGAGTGCCGGCTGCGGTCCTGCACGCCGCCGAGACGCAGAGCATCCCCTCCGCAGACCTCCCCGCCCTCGCCGATGTCGCCGGGCACGTCCAGCTCGCCCGTCGTACCCCGTCCGGCCTCGAAGCCGCCAGCGACCCCCGCGCCGACGGGCGCGGGATCGTCATCCCCGTCTGAGAAGCATCCCGTCCGAGAATCTAGGAGTCCGCATGTCCGCACGTCACTGGAGCGATCCGATCACCCCCGCCGAGATCGCCGAGATCTCCGCCCTCGTGCGGGCTGACGACCGCATCGGCGAGCGTCCGCGCTTCTGGGGCATCGCCGTCGAGGAGAGTCTCGCGCGTGTGCTCGCCGACGACCAGGGCCGCCCCGTGCGCCTGGTCGTGATGAATCCCGATGAGCATGCCGCCTGGGAGGTGACCGGCTGGACGTCGGGCAGCGACCGCGAGGCCGTGATCTCGGGGTGGAGCCCCGTCGATGCCAAGCGTCCCGGTGTGTCGTCCGACGAGGCGCGGATGGTGGCCGTCGCCGCGAGGGAGAACCCGCTCCTGAAGGAGGCGCTCGCCAAGCGCGGCATCCACGACACGTCCCTGGTCTGGGTCGACCCGGAGTCGATCACCGGTTTCGAGCCGGCCGGCTACGAGGACCGTCGACTCTCGTGGGGATCGGTGTGGCACCGGGAGACCCCCGACGACAACGGCTACGCCCGCCCGGTCGCAGGGCTCGTGCCGATCATCGATCTCGAGACGTTCGAGATCATCGAACTCGAGGATCACGGCGTCCTGCCGATGGCCAGCGAGACGGGCAACTACCGCTCCGGCACCTGGGGTCCTGACCGCACGGTCGCGCCGCTGGAGATCACGCAGCCTGAAGGCCCGGGGTTCACGGTCGACGGGCACCTGGTCAGCTGGCAGGGATGGCAGTTCCGCCTCGGTTTCACGCACCGCGAGGGTCTTGTGCTGCACGACGTCTCGTACCGCGACGGAGAGGTCGACCGCCCGATCCTCAAGCGCGCCGCGATCAACGAGATGTACGTGCCGTACCTCGACTCCGACCCGACCGCCTACCGCAAGAACTTCTTCGACTGGGGCGAGTACGGCGCGGGCCCCCTGACGGCGTCGCTCGAACTGGGCTGCGACTGCCTGGGTGAGATCCGCTACTTCGACGCGCACTACATCGACGGCTACGGCGAGGCGAAGACGATCGTCAACGGCATCTGCATGCACGAGGAGGACGACTCGATCCTCTGGAAGCACGTCAACACCCGTACCGGCGAAGCCGATGTGCGGCGCCACCGCCGCCTGGTGATCTCGTTCTTCGCGACGGTCGCGAACTACGACTACGGCTTCTACTGGTCGATCTATCAGGACGGCGCGATCGAACTCGAGGTCAAACTCACCGGCATCCTGTCGGTGTCGGGCATCGACGACGGGATCGAGCCGGCCTTCGGCCGGATGGTCGCCCCGAACGTGCAGGCGCCGACGCACCAGCACTACTTCGCCATCCGCCTCGACACCGCGGTGGACGGCCCGAAGAACCGCCTCGTCGAGATGCACGCCGAGGTCGAGGAGGACGAGGAGCTCAACCCCTGGGGCAACGCCGTCAAGATGGTCGCGACGACGATCGCCTCGGAGAAGGATGCCGCCCGGAAGACGGATGCCTCACGCGCGGTGCACTGGCGGGTGGAGAGCACCGAGCGCACGAACCGCTACGGTGAGCCGACCTCGTACAAGATCTCGCTGCCGAACACGACGCGTCTGTTCGCACGGCCCGGCAGCGTCGTCGAGCGCAAGGCGCCGTTCGTCGCGAACCACCTGTGGGCATCGGCCTACGAGCCGACCGAGCGGTTCATCGCGGGGGAGTACCCCAACCAGGCGCCGTTGAGCGCCGAGGGGATCACGGCCTGGCAGGAGGCCGACCGGTCCCTCGACGGCGCCGAGCTCGTGGTCTGGCCCGTGATCGGCGTGCACCACTACGTGCGGCCGGAGGACTGGCCGATCATGCCGCTGCACCGCATCGGCTTCCGCATGGAGCCCGACGGCTTCTTCGACCGCAACCCCACGCTCGACGTGCCGCCGTCCGCACCGAAGGCGCACTGCCATGCGGCGCCCCAGGATGCTCTCGGTTCGGCCCACGGTGCCCACGGTTCTCATGGCTCGGCGCTGCCGATGGCCTCCGGACACGGCGTCGCCTGCCACTGCGACTGAGATGCTCGAGCTGCTGCATGCGGGATCCCTCGCCGCCACCGCGGCCGGCGCGTGCTGCGTCGCGGTCGAGCGGCGGGGACCCCGCATCCGCTCGTTCCTGCTCGCGGCGGTGATGACCCTCGCGATGCTCGACGTGGTCGTGGGGGCGCGCCTTCTGCCCGTCGTCGCCTGGAGCGCGCTCACGATCGCGCTCGCGATGGTGCTGGCGGTGCGCCGTCGAACTGTGGTCGAAGCGGCCGATGTCTCGCGTATGCGGGTGCTGTCGGCGCTCGGCGCCGTGCTCATGGCCGTGCTCATGCTCACGATGTCGATGGGGTCTTTCCAGGCCGGACATCACGGCGCGGCGAGCAGCACGGTGGTGGCCTGGATCGTCGCCGCGAGCATCGGTCATGCCGCGTGGACGGCCCTGTCGCTGCGCACGACCCATGACCTGCTCGCCCGGCTCCAGCTGGTGAGCATGTCCGGCGCGGTTCTCCTGCTCGCCGCGGGGCACGCCCTGAGTTGAGCGCGGTCGGGCCGCGCGCTCTCAGCCGGTGAAGACCGTGGAACTGCGTCGCTCGTACCAGCGGGCGAGCTGCTCGCCCGCACCGAGCACGTGCGCCCGCATCTGCGCGGCCGCGCCCTCCGCGTCACCGCGCTCGAGCGCCTCGATGATGCGGACGTGCTCCTGGTAGTTCTCCTCACGGTGCCGGTCGTCGTTGATGAGGAGCTGAGCGGAGACGTTCCGGGGGAAGGTCTCGTTGATCTCCGCGATCGCCCGTGCGAGCCGTGCGTTCGAAGATGCGGCCGTGATCGTGTCGTGGAACACGTCGTTGTTCTGTTTGCTCGCCGGAGCGCTCTCGGTCGATCGCGCTCCGGTCGACCGCTCGTACATCTCCTGATTGCTGGCACGCAGACGCTCGATGTCGGCGTGCGAGATGCGACTCACGGCGCGGGACGCGGCGAGGGCCTCGAGCTCTGCGCGCACTTCGTAGGCCTCGCGCACCTCCCACGGGGCGGGCACCCGGACAACGGCTCCACGGTTGGGGACGACGTCGATCAGTCCGCCGGTCTGCAGCTGACGCAGCGCCTCGCGGACGGGGGTCCGGCTCACGCCGAAGTCCGCGGCCAGCTCCGCCTGCCGCAGCTGAGCACCGATGGCGATCTCGCCGTTCATGATCCGGGCACGGATCTTGGCGGCGATCTCGTCCACGAGGGCGTGTCCGCTCGCCGATCCGGTGAGCTGCTCGTCGGTCATCTGCTGGTCCTTCCGGTGCAGCGCGTCCTTCGTTGCACGTGGGGAACGGTAGCAGAACTCGCGAACGTGGACCCCGAACCCCGGCGCACGGCGTCCCAATTGATTCTTTTTGGATCCACAATTGTGGTGATAGGATCCAAATATGACCTCGACCACGGACCTCAGCGATATCCGCGTCCGCGTGCGCGGACTCACCAGAGAAGCCGAGGGCGTGCTGGCCGTGGAACTCGAGCCGCTCGCGGACGCACTGCCCGCATGGACGCCCGGAGCGCATATCGACCTCGTGCTGCCTTCGGCCCCCGTGCGGCAGTACTCGCTGTGCGGCGACCCGGCGTCGACGCGTTATCGGATCGCCGTGCTCCGCGAACCCGAGAGTCGGGGCGGATCGAGGGCCGTCCACGAGCGGCTCCGCCCCGGTGACGAGGTCGTGCTGCGCGAACCCAAGAATCACTTCGTCCTCGAAGCCGCCGAAGAGTACGTCTTCGTCGCCGGCGGTATCGGCATCACGCCGCTGCTGCCGATGGTGAAGGCCGTCGCCGCGCGCGGTGCGAGCTGGCGGCTGCTGTACCTGGGCGGCTCCCGGTCGCGGATGCCGTTCCTCGACGAACTCGCCTCGCTCGACGCCGACCGCATCCGGATCGTCGCCCGGGACGAAGGCTCCCGCGCCGACCTGCCCGCTGCACTCACGGCGTCGCCCGATGCTCTCGTCTACGCGTGCGGACCCGAGCGGATGCTCACCGCCCTCACCGAGATCGTCGACGCGGAGCGGCTGCGGGTCGAGTACTTCGCCGCCCCCGAGGTCGAGTACGAGCCGGGCGGGCCCTTCCGCGTCCGTCTGGATCGCAGCGGGCTCGAACTCGAGGTCGCCCCGGAGGAATCGATCCTCGACGTCCTGCGCGGTGCCGGAGTGGACGTGCTCTCGGACTGCGAGGAGGGCATCTGCGGCAGCTGCGAGACCCGCGTCGTGGAGGGCGAGGTCGAACACCGAGACTTCGTCCTCACCGCACAGGAGAAGACCCGGAGCGACTGCCTGATGGTGTGCGTCTCCCGGGCATCCTGCCCTCTGCTCGTGCTCGACGTCTGAGCACACCCGTCCGACCGAACAATCGTCCCCGAAGGAGTCAGTGCGATGCTGAAGCAGGAAGACAACGAGAAGATCACCCGGTCGGGCCCCGGTACGCCGCTGGGCAACCTGCTGCGCTCGTACTGGCAGCCGGCGGGCCTGGTGTCCGAGATGCCGGGTGAGCGTCCCGTCAAGCAAGTGCGCATCATGAGCGAGGACCTCGTCCTCTTCAAGAAGCGCGAGGGCTGGGGACTCATCAGCCGCTACTGTGCGCACCGAGGTGTAGACCTCTCGTTCGGACGCCTCGAGGAGGACGGCATCCGCTGCCTGTACCACGGTTGGCTCTACGACGGCGAGGGGCGCTGCGTCGAGCAGCCCGCCGAGCCCGATCACTCGCAGTTCCTCGGCAAGGTGCGCATCTCGAACTACCCGTGCATCGAGAAGAACGGCATCATCTTCACCTACATGGGCGCCGGCGATCCGCCTCCGTTCCCCGACTACGACTGCTTCATCGCCCCGGAGGAGTACACCTTCGCCTTCAAGGGCCTGTGGGAGTGCAACTGGCTGCAGGGCCTCGAGGGCGGCATCGACCCGAGCCACGTCTCGTTCCTGCACCGCTTCATCCAGGAGGACCCCCGCGAGATGTACGGCCAGCAGTTCGCCGAGGAGGTCGAGGGCACCGGCAAGAAGCTCTCGATGCTCGTCGGTGAGAGCTATCGCCCCGACATCGAGGTCGAGAACGCCGAGCACGGCCTTCGGGTGTACGCGATCCGCCAGCTCACCGAGGAGATCAAGCACGTCCGGGTGACGAACCTGATGTTCCCGAACGCGTTCGTCGTGCCCTTTGGCAACACCAAGGTGTTCACGCAGTGGCACGTGCCGATCGACGACGACAACCACCTCTGGTACATGATCTGGTACGACTTCGCCGAGACGACCGACAAGGACACCCTGCTCCAGCAGCGACTCGAGGGCGTGAGTCTGCCCGACTACCGCCCGCTGCGCAACCGCGCGAACAACTGGGGCTTCGACCCGCAGGAGCAGAAGGAGCTCACCTACACCGGCATGGGCCTGGATATCAACGTCCACGATCAGTGGGCCGTCGAGAGCATGGGCCCGATCCAGGACCGCACGGTCGAGCGCCTCGGCGTCTCGGATCGTGCCGTGAGCGCGAACCGGCGTCTGCTGCTGCGCGCCATCGAGGCCTTCGCCGCCGGGGCGCAGACGCCGTCGCATCCCGTGAGCGATGCCGAGGCTGCGGCGCTGACCGGTCCGATCGCGATGGACACGATCGCCGCGAACGACGCCTGGCAGGAGCGCTGGGTGCAGCGCGAGCAGGAGCGTCGGGACGCCTCTCCGTGGGCCGGGCCGCTCCGCAACGCGGAGGTCTCGGTCGATGCGTGAGCGCAACGTCGACGAGCGCAGCGTCGCCGAGAACGGCGGCGGTGCCTCCGCACGCCCCATGCTCGCGAGCGAGCGCACCGGCTTCGTGGCCCGTCACGACCTGTGGACCGATGCGCAGTACGCCGCGGCTGGGCAGATGCGTCGGGTGATGGACGAGATCGGCATCGAGATGGTGCGCTTCTCGTTCGTCGATCAGCACGGCATCCTGCGCAGCAAGACCATCGCCCGCGCCGGGGTCGCCGCCGCGCTCCGCTCCGGGGTCACCGCGCCGAGTTCGCTGCTGCTCAAGGACACCTCCGGCCAGTCCGTCTTCTCGGTCTTCGCCGAGGACACCGGTGTGGGCGTCGAGGGCTTCAGCGGCGCCGGCGACATCGTGATGGTGCCGGATCCGCAGACCTTCCGGGTGCTGCCATGGGCCGAGCGCACCGCGTGGATACTCTGCGACCTCCGGTTCCCCGACGGATCCCCGGTGCCGTTCTGCACCCGCACGATGCTGCGCACCGAGCTCGCCACCCTCGCCTCGCGGGGATACGGCATGACGGTCGGCGCCGAACTGGAGTTCCATGTCTACCGGCTCGACGAGAACGTGCTGGAGGCCGCGCACGTCGGCGTGCCGGGGCACCCTGGCGACGCTCTCGTCGTCGGACCCACCACTCGGGGCTCGCAGCTGCTGCAGGAGGAGGCGCTCGACGCGATGCAACCCCTCGTGAACGCGCTCTACACCGGGCTCACGCTGCTCGATCTGCCCCTGCGCTCGATCGAGCTCGAGTTCGGCCCGAGCCAGTTCGAGATCACGATGGAGGCCGGCGACGCGGCGAGCATCGCCGATGCGATAGTGCTGTGCCGGATGGCCGTGCGTCGGATTGCCCGCGGGCTCGGCTATCACGCGACGTTCATGTCCCGGCCGCAGGCCGCGGAGGGGGCGTCCACCGGCTGGCACCTGCATCAGTCGCTCCGCGACATCTCCACGGGCGATCCGGTCTTCGCGCCCGACGATCAGACCGCACCCCTCAGCGACCTCGGGGTGGCCTATCTCGCGGGGCTGCTCGCGCATGCCCCCGCTGCGGCGGCGTTCGCCACACCGACTGTGAACGGCTACAAGCGGTATCAGCCGTTCTCACTCGCCCCCGACCGCATCGCCTGGGGCATCGACAACAAGGGCGCCATGGTCCGCGCCGTCGGCGGCCAGGGCGACCCTGCGACCCGGCTCGAGAACAGGTCGGGTGAGCCCGCGGCGAACCCCTACCTCTACATCGTCTCGCAGCTCATCAGCGGCATGGACGGGGTCGACCGGGGGCTCGTCCCGCCGGCACCGACGACCGACCCGTACCGCGCGGACGCCCCGCATCTGCCCGCGTCTCTCGGCGAGGCCGTGGACGCGCTGGTGGGCGACGAGGCGTTCCGCCAGGCGCTCGGGAATGCCGTGGTGGACTGGTACGCGACGGTCAAGCGCGCCGAGTTCGGCCGGTACCTCCGTCACGTCTCCGACTGGGAGCAGCGCGAGTACTTCGAGATCTTCTGACCGGCGATCCGGCAGACACGCACGAGAGAAAGAGCAGAGCACAGATGAGCATCAGATCCACGGTCGAGGCGCTCCCCGGCTTCCAGCCGTTCTTCCTGGCCGGGCGCTGGGTCGCCGCCGAGGGGCGTCCGCGGCGCGAGGTCGTCGACCCCGCCACCCAGGAGGTGCTCACGACGGTCGCCGATGCAACCGCCGACGATGTCGACGAGGCCGTCGCCGCGGCTGTCGAGGCGCATCGCGACCGGCGCTGGCGGGGCATGGCGCCTCTTGACCGGGCGCGCATCCTCACTCGCGTCGCCGACCTCATCGAAGCCGATCTCGAGGAGCTCGCGATCCTCGAGACGCGCGACAACGGCAAGCCGATCGAACGCTCCAGGGCAGACACGCTGAGCGCCGCGCGCACGTTCCGGCACTTCGCCGGGGCGCCGTCGCGGTTGGGCGGCACCGTGATCCCGATCGACGGCGGCGGTCATCACGTCTACACGGCGTGGGAGCCCGTCGGTCCGGTCGCGATCGTGCTCCCCTGGAACTTCCCGATCATGACGGCGGCCTTCAAGCTCGCCCCCGCGCTCGCCGCAGGCTGCCCCGTCGTCGCCAAGCCGGCCGAGGACACCCCGCTCACGATCCTGCGGCTCGCCGCGATCCTGCAGGAGGCCGGCGTGCCGGACGGCGTGGTGAGCGTGCTCACCGGTGACGGGGCGACCGGCGCCGCCCTCACTGCGCACCCCGACATCGCGAAGATCACGTTCACGGGGTCGACGGAGGTCGGACGCATCGTGGCGCACGTCGCCGCAGACGACTTCAAGCGGGTGACCCTCGAACTCGGCGGCAAGAGCCCCAACATCGTCTTCGAGGACGCGGACCTCGACGCCGCCGTCCTCACCGCGATGCGGGCATCGTTCGGCCACTCCGGGCAGATGTGCACCGCGGGCAGCCGTCTGCTCGTGCAGCGTTCGATCCTCGAGGAGATGACCGAGCGGCTCGCCGCAGCCGTCCGGCGGGTGCCCGTCGGTGACGGTCTCGACGGCGGGATCACCGTCGGCCCGCTCGTGTCCGAAGAGCAGCGCCAGCGCGTGCTCGGCTACATCGCCACGGGCGTCGAGGAGGGCGCGGAACTCGTCGTCGGCGGGGGAGTCCGCGAGCCGGGCTTCTACGTCGAGCCGACGCTCTTCGCCGGCGTGACCAACGACATGACGATCGCCAGGGAGGAGATCTTCGGACCGGTCGTCGGCATCATTCCGTTCGACGACGAGGCCGACGCGCTGCGGATCGCCAACGACAGCGACTTCGGCCTCGCCGCCGCGGTGTGGACACGCGACCTGTCGCGGGCGCACCGGATGGCCGGGGCGCTCGAGGCCGGTACCGTCTGGATCAACACCTACAACGTCTTCGACCCCGCGCTGTCGTTCGGTGGCGTCGGCGCCTCGGGTCTCGGTCGCGACCTCGGCGATGAGGGACTCCACGGCTTCTGCGAGCCGAAGAGCGTCGTCATCGCCATCTGAGCCGGATCCGCTGCGAGAGAAGGGAACACCGTGAGCGCCGTCAGCACCGTCCACACCGTGTCGGGACCGATCGGGCCCGAGCAGCTCGGGGTCACGCTCCCGCACGAGCACGTGTACATCAACATGACGCTCACCACGCCGCAGGACGGTTACCTCACCGTCGCCGAAGAGGCCGAGTCCGAACTCGCGCTCTTCGCGGCGGCCGGCGGATCGACGCTGATCGACATGACGAACGGCGAGTTGAGCGACTATGCGGCGCCGGCCGGTTTCGCCACGGATGAGCGGATGATGCAGCAGAACCCGGCGACGGGGTCGCGCTCTGTCGCCAACGTGCTGGCGACGAAGGAGGTCGCTGAACGCGCCGGCGTGCAGGTGATCCTCGGCACGGGGCACTACTACGACCACTATCTCGATCACCGCTGGTTCGACCGCACCTCGACGAACACGCTCGCCGATCACCTCATCGCCGATCTCGAGGACGAGATCCCCGGCACCGGAGTCCGTGCCGGTGTGATCGGCGAGATAGCCTCCGATCTGTCGCACATCACCGCGGCGGAGGAGCGCTCGTTCCGCGCCGCCGCACGGGCGAGCCGCGAGACCGGGGTCATGATCTCCACCCACGCGGCGACCTTCCCCACCGGACTCGCCCAGCTCGAGATCATCCGCGAGGAGGGGGTCGATCCCGGGCGTGTCGTGATCGGACACGCGGACACGGTCAAGAGCGTCGACTATTCCTTGGAGATCCTCCGGCAAGGTGCCTTCGTGCAGTTCGACTGCCTGATGACGTGCCGCATCGGCGGACAGCTCGTGAGGCACCAGATCGACCGACGGCTTTCGTTCCTGCGGACGATCGTCGAGGCGGGATACGGCGACCGCGTGCTGCTGTCGCAGGATGTCTGCCAGCGCTCGCACCTGCGCGCGCTCGGTGGACCGGGCTACATCTTCCTCTTCGAGGAGTTCCGACCTCTCGCGATCGCCGCGGGCATCGACGAGGACGTGCTCGACCGGATCCACCGCGACAACCCCCGACGCGCGATCTTCGGCGCCTGACCCAGGGAGACACCCCACCCATGCCCATCCACACCGTTCTCGGGCCGATCGAGGCCGCCGATCTCGGCCGCACCTCGATGCACGAGCACCTACTGAGCGACCTGCGCATCTGGGCGAAGGAACCCGTCGAGCGGCCGCCCGCCGGCGTCGAGATGGGCCCCGAGCTCATGGCGTACCTCCGGTGGAACTTCCTCTCGATCCCTGAGAACATCGTCCTCCACGACCCACAGGTCGCGGCATCCGAACTCGCGCACGTGCGGGCCGCAGGCGGGTCGGGGATCGTCGAGCTTACACTCGACGGGATGGGCCGCCGGCTCACGGAGCTGCCGGACATCTCCCGCGCCGCGGGAGTGCACATCATGGTCGGCGCCGGGTTCTACGTCGAGGACACGATGCCGGATGACGTCCGGAACGCCTCGACGGATGCTCTCGCCGAACTGCTGATCTCCCAGCTGAACGACGGCATCGACGGCACCGGCATCCGCCCGGCCATCCTCGGTGAGATCGGAACGAGCTGGCCGGTGACCGACGCGGAGTGGCGCTCGGTGCGGGCGGCGGGCCGCGCGGGTGCGGAGACCGGAACTGCGGTCTCGACGCACCAGTCCTTCCGTGGCCAGGGCGGCCTGGCCGTCCTGGAGGCGCTACTCGACGAGGGCATGCCGGCCGAGCGGGTCGTCATCGGACATCTCGACGAGTTCTGGGACCGCCCGTACCATCGTGACGTCGCGCAGGCCGGCGCCGTGCTCGCGTACGACACCTTCGGCTCGGACTTCTACTACGGCAGCGCCTCGTTCCGGAATCCCACCGACGCCGAACGCCTCGACATGGTCGAGTGGCTCCTCTCCGAAGGCTTCGGCGACCAGCTCGTGATCGCCTCGGACGTGTGGGCCCAGGCCAACCTGCGGCGCAACGGCGGACGCGGCTACGACCACCTCTTCGCCCGCATCGGGCCGGCGATCGCGGCGATCGCCGGCGATCAGGCCGTGGCGGACCAGATCCTCATCCACACTCCCCGACGACTCCTGGAGCGACCATGACCACCCCCGCAGCAGACGCATCCCTCATCGGCAACACCGTTCTCATCGTCGTCGACATCCAGGGCGGCTCCGGCACCGTCGCCCTCGGCGACGGGGGCATTCCGCACATGGGCGGCGCCGCCGAGCGCCGGCCGCGGGTGCGCGGCACGATCGACCTCGCCCGCCAGGCCGGGGTGCCCGTCGTCTGGATCCAGGAGGTGCACAAGCGCTCGCTCGTCGACATCGGCCGCGAGCTCGACGGTGCCGAGGGCCCGCACTGCCTCGAGGGCGACGACGGCACGGAGATCGCGGCCTGGCTCGACCCGCAGCCCGAGGAGTTCGTGATCCGCAAGCGTCGGTACTCCGCGTTCTTCGGCACGGAGCTGGAGATCGTGCTGAAGGCGTACAAGGCCGACACCGTCATGCTCGTCGGCGGCCTCACCGACGTCTGCATCCACTACACGGCGGTCGACGCCCACCAGCACGACTACCACGTGCGGGTGCTCAGCGACTGCGTCGGCGGGTCCAGCGACCGTGCCCATCAGGCATCGCTCGAGGCGATCGAATACCTGCAGCGCGACGCGCTCGTGACGGCCGAGCAGGTGCAGACCTCGCTGCGTTCGATGATCGCGGACGCCGCGTGACCGGCGCGCTCCCCGACGCCGCAGCCTACGTCGTCGTCGGCGGCGGGACGGCGGGCAACGTCGTCGCCGCGCGTCTGGCCGAGGCGGGGCACGAGGTGCTCGTGCTCGAGGCCGGGCCCGACTTCGGCCCGCAGGGCTCCGCCGCGTGGCCGAGCGACCTCGTCGACGCGACGCGGCTGGGTCGTTCGCACGATTGGGGCTACGACTCCGGCGACACCTACCCGTGGACGGTCGGCTTCGAGCGCGGGCGCGCGATCGGCGGATCGTCGGACGTCAACGGATGCACTCAGACCTGGGGGCACCGCCGCGACTACGACTCCTGGGCGGAATCCGGACTCGTCGGCTGGTCGACCGACGACCTCCTGCCGCACTTCCGCGCCGGGACCGAGCGGATGCGGGTGAACCAGTTCACCGCCGAGGAGCTCACGCCCTGGCAGCACGCTTGGTACGACGCCGCGCCGGCCGTCGGGATGCCGAGGCTGCCCGATCTCAACGATCTCGATCAGGCGGCGGGCTTCGCGCCGGAGGCCATGAACATCCAGGACGGTGTGCGGATCAACTCCGCGTTCGCGTACCTCGACCCCGCCCGGCACCTGTCGACGCTCACGGTCGTCGGTGACGCGGTCGTCGATCGTGTCGTGATCGAGGGCGGACGCGCGACCGGTGTGATCGTGCGGCACCGGGGCGAGAGTCGTACGGTGCACGCGGGCACCGTCGTGCTCGCGGGCGGCGCCTACAACTCGCCGACCCTGCTGCTGCGCTCCGGCATCGGCCCCGCCTCCCAGCTCGCTCCTCTCGGCATCCCCGTCGTCCAGCACCTCCCCGGCGTGGGCGAGAATCTGCACGACCAGCCCTTCCTGCTCATGAGCTGGGCCGGATCCGAGCGGATGACTCGCGAGATGACGGCGGCGCGCGCCGCAGGGTGGGCGCCGGATGAGCAGGCCATGGGCAAGGCGGCCTCGAGCTTCGAGCACGAGGCGTTCGACCTGCA
The DNA here is from genome assembly GCF_044987415.1 of Microbacterium sp. ZW T5_45. Classification (NCBI taxonomy): domain Bacteria; kingdom Bacillati; phylum Actinomycetota; class Actinomycetes; order Micrococcales; family Microbacteriaceae; genus Microbacterium; species Microbacterium sp. ZW T5_45. The sequence goes on from NZ_JBJDRJ010000004.1 coordinate 51,196, forward strand.
CTTCCTGCCGTACAGCCCGACGCACCGCGGCGACGAGAAGCGCTGGAGTGTCGGCACCTCGGCGCTGCAACCCCGATCCCGCGGGTTCGTCCGGTTGCGCAGCGCCGACCCTGACGCGAAGCCCGTCATCGATCACCGGTTCCTCAGCGACCCGGAGGGTGTGGACGCCGCGATGCTCGCGGAGGGTGCGGAGATGCTTCGCGCCCTCGCCGCCACGCCGGAGCTCGCGCCGCTGGTCGGCGCGGAGATCCACCCCGGCCCCTCGACGTTCTCGAGAGAGGCACTGATCGCCCACATCTACGCGCACCCCGACAACTACTGGCATCCGGTCGGCACATGCCGGTTGGGTGCCGCGGACGACGTCCTGGCCGTCGTCGACGAGCGCGCGCGGGTGCACGGTGTCGAGGGGCTCCGGATCGCCGATGCGTCGATCATGCCGCGCGTTCCCCGCGCGACGACCGCGATGCCGTCGATCGTCATGGGCGAGAAGGTCGCCGAGATGCTCATCGAGGAGGCCACCGCATGAGCGGGGAGATCACGACCATGAGCGCCGGAGCGCTCGCCGAGGCGATCCGCACCCGCGTGCTGTCGTCGCAGGAGGTCGTCGAGGCGCACCTCGCGCGCATCGACGAGGTCAACCCGACCGTGAACGCCATCGTGTCCTACGCGCCTGAGGCGGCGATCGCCGCCGCGAAGGAGCGCGACCGCGAGCTCGCGGCCGGCACCATTCGGGGGCCGCTGCACGGGGTACCGATCGCGGTCAAGGACCTCATGGACGTCGCGGGCCTTCCCACGAGCCACGGTTCGCGGATCCACGCGGGCCGCGTCGCCACGCAGGACAGCGTGATCTCCGGGCGTCTGCGCGATGCGGGCGTCGTCTTCGTCGGCAAGACCAACACCCCCGAGTTCGGTGCCGGCTCGCACACGTTCAACGAGGTGTTCGGCGCGACCCGCAACCCCTACGACCTCGACCGCAGCGCCGGGGGATCCAGCGGTGGGGCGTCCGCCGCCGTCACCTCGGGCATGCTCCCGTTCGCCGACGGTTCGGACCTCGGCGGCAGCATCCGCAACCCCGCCTCGTTCGGCAACCTCGTCGGCCTCCGTCCCACCGCGGGACGGGTCGCGTCCGCACGCCCCGGCAACGCCTGGGACCCGGGGTCCGTACTCGGCGCACTGACCAGGAACGTGCGGGACACCGCGCTGTTCCTCTCGGTCGTCTCCGGTCCCGAGCGCCGGGCGCCGCTCGCGATCGACGAGGATCCTGCGCTGTTCCTGTCGATCGCGCCTCGTCCGTTCGCCGGCGCGCGGATCGCCTATTCGCCGGATCTCGGCGGGCTTCCGCTCGACCCTCAGGTCCGCGCCGCGACGGCCGCAGCCGCGCGGCTCGCGAGCGAACTGGGAGCCGAGGTCGTGGAGGTGGACCTCGATCTCTCCGAGGCGGATGCCGTGTTCGAGACGTTCCGTTCGCTGGAGTTCCTGGACGGGCATGGTGACGACGTGCGCGAGCAACCGGACCTCGTGAAGAAGACCGTGCGCGACGACGTCTCGTGGGCGGCCGGGATCGACGCCGCACAGCTGGTGCACGCGGCCTCGGCGAAGACGCGCCTGTTCCGTCGGATGCAGGCGCTGTTCGAGGAGTACGACATGCTGCTCGCACCCACCGTGCAGGTGTTGCCGTTCCCGCTGGACTGGGAGTTCCCGACCGAGATCGACGGGGTCGCGATGGAGCGTTACTACACCTGGCAGCGCTCGTGCAGCCGGATCACGGCGACCGCGATGCCCGCACTATCGATGCCCGCCGCCTTCTCGGCGGAGGGGCTTCCGATCGGGGTGCAGTTCGTCGGTCCGTACCGCGGCGATCGACTGCTCCTCGAGTTCGCCCTGACCTGGGAGAGTGCGGTCGCCGATGTGATGTCCCGACGCCCCGTCCTGACCGCCGCGGAGGCACTCGTATGAGCGGGGCCGTCGTCTACATCGCGCAGGTCCGCACCATGGATCCGCAGCGCCCCGCCGCCTCGGCGTTCGCCGTCGCGGGGGAGCGGATCGTCGCGGTCGGCTCGCTCGACGAGGTGCGTGCCGCGGTGCCGGATGCCGAGCGCGAGGTCATCCTCGACGGCGTCGTGCTGCCGGGCCTCATCGACGCGCACATGCACATGCAGCGCGCAGGTCTCAAGGCGATCGACTACCTCGACGAGGCGGATGACGTCGAGCGCTACATCACGGCGATGCGGGAGAGCTTCGACGACGACGGGCCGGAGCATCCCCCGTTCGCCGATCGGATCGCCGGACTCGTCCGCGTGCAGCCGCTGCTGCACGCCCTGGGCTTCACCGGAGTCATCGACCCCGCCGTGCGCGTCGAGGAGATGCGCGGCTACCAGGAGGCACACCGGCAGGGGGCGCTCACGATGCGCACCCTGGCGATGCCATACCTCGAGATCGGCTCGCCGGAGACCCCCGACGTCGACGCGGCGATCGAGCAGCTCGGCGGGACGGGAGTGTCGACCGGCTTCGGCGACGACGTGCTGCGGATCGGGCCGATCAAGGTGTACCTCGACGGCGAGGCGCTCAAGGGCGAAGCCCTGCTCGAGGCGCCGTGGGATGACTCGGGCTACCACGGCCTTCAGAGGCTGAGCGACGAGGACTTCACGCGGCTCGTGGCCTGGTGCTCCGCGCACGGCTGGGGCGTCGGCACGCATGCCGTCGGCTCCGCCGCGATCGCCCTGGTCGCCGCGGTCTACGAGGCCCAGGGTGCGGCGGTGCTCGATCGGCGGTTCCAGTTCATCCACGCCTACCTCGAGCCGTCCGACGAGGCGATCGCCTCAGCCGCGCGCTCGGGTGCGATCGCCTCGCTGCAGCCCTCGATCATCTGGCACAACGGCGCAGGGCTCCGCGCGAAGCTCGGTGACAGAGCCGAGACCGCGAACCCCGTCCGCCGCTGGCTGGACGCGGGCGCGACCGTGGCGTTCGGATCGGATGGCCCGTTCTTCGCCTTCGACCCGCGTCACCTGATCTGGCAGGCCGTGACCCGTCACGTCGCCGACGAGGAGCTGCCGTTGTCGGATGCCGAGTCCATCACGGTCGAGGAGGGGCTCGTCGCCTACACGACGGCCGCAGCCTTCGCGGCCCTCGCCGAGAACGAGCGCGGGATGATCCGCGAGGGCCGGTTGGCCGACTGGGCGCTCTGGAGCGCCGACCCCGCGGCGGTGCCTCTCGACGAGCTCCGCCGACTGGCCGTGCGTCGTACCGATGTCGGAGGTACGACCGTCCACCTGCAGGAGAACACATGAGCACCCCCCTTCACACCTGGTCCGCGCGGGATCTCGCCGCGGGCATCGTCCGCCGCGATATCTCCGCGGTCGAGGTCATGCGCGCCCACCTCGACCGCATCGAACAGGTCGAGGACGACGTCGCCGCCTTCGTCTCGCTGCTGCCGGAGTCCGAGTGCCTCGCGATGGCGGAGCGCGCGGATGCCGCGGTCGCCCGTGGTGATGACCTCGGCGTGCTGCACGGACTGCCGACAGCGGTGAAGGATCTGATGGACGTCGCGGGTCTTCCGACCTCGCAGGGGTCGGCGGCCTACGCGTCCGAGCCGCCGGCGACGAAGGACAGCGTGCTCGCCGAGCATCTGCGCCGCGCCGGTGCGCTGATCATCGGCAAGACGAACACCCCCGAAATCGGCCTCGGTACCCTGACCTTCAACCCGGTGCGCGGAGTCTGCCGCAACCCCTGGGACCTCAGTCGTCACGCCGGAGGCTCCAGCGGAGGCGCGGGCGCCGCCGTCGCCGCGGGCATGCTCCCCTTTGCCGACGGTTCCGACAGCGGTGGCAGCATCCGGTATCCGTCGTCGTTCTGCAACACGGTCGGTCTGCGTCCGACGCCGGGCATGGTTCCCAGCGGCCGCCTCGGGAACGGCTGGGAACCGCACGGCGTCTCGGGTCCCATGGCGCGGGATTCGCGCGACGCAGCTCTGATGCTCGCGGGCATCGCCGGCCACGACCCGCGATGGCCGCTGTCGTGGGAGGACGATCCGCGATCGATCGCGACCCTCGAGACCAGGGACCCGTCCACGCTGCGACTGGGGTGGAGCCCCGACGTCGGCGGTCTGCCGATCGACCGCGAGGTGCGCGCCGTGCTCGCCGAGACCCGGCGCCGTCTGGAGGCCGCCGGCGTGACGATCGTCGACGTCGAGCCGGATCTCTCCGGCGCCGATGAGGCCTGGCAGGTGGTCGAGATGTTCGGGTTCGCCGGTGACGCGCGCCCACGGTTCGCCGAGGGCCGCACCGGCTTCCGCGAGGACTACCTCCGCAACGTCGCCGAGGGACTCGCCCTCTCCGCCGAAGACCTCATGGATGCCTACGCCCAGCGGACGGAGCTGTTCCGTCGCACCGCCGCGGTGCTGCAGTCGGTCGACGCGATCATCTATCCGGCCACCCCGGTCGCCGCGCCGCCGGCCGAGGTGGAATGGGTGGACGAGGTGGACGGCACGCGATTCGACCGCTACTTCCTCTGGCAGCGCGCCGCGTGCCGCCTCACCGTGACCGGTCATCCCGTGCTGGCGACCCCCGCCGGGTTCACCCACGACGGTCTCCCGGTCGGGATGCAGCTGGTGGGTGCCGCTCGCCGCGATGCCGCCCTGCTCGCGATCGGCGCAACGATCGAGGACGTCCTCGGACTCGTCGGTCGGCGTCCCACCGCGATCCCCGCATGACCGCGGCGGCGATCCCGACCGGCCCCTACGCCGTCATGGACGGGGCGCCGATCATCGGGGAGCGCGGACTCCTCGTGAGCGTCGGATTCCGGGCCGCCGATCCCCGAGCCGGCCGCACGCAGGGCGTCATCGCCCATGCTCAGGACGCGGCGGGCTGGTGGATCGGCATCGGCGGTGACGACCGGGTCGTCGTGGGGATCGGCACGAGGACCGGTCCGGTGAGCCTCCCGGTCGGCGCTCCCCTCGCCGCAGAGGAGGAGGTGCGCGTCCACGCGCGCATCCCCGGTGCGCCGGGCCGCCGGCTCGAGATCTGCACGATCCGCACGGGTCGGGAGCCGGAGGAGGCGGGCGTCGTGATCGGCTCCCTCCTCGTCCCCGCGCCGGGGAACACGCTCTGGGGTGCGAGATCGCTGCGTGATCGACGGTTGCCGGAGCAGGGGTTCATCGGAGAGATCGGCCGCGTCACGATGATCGCCGATGCGGATGCGCGACCGGACGACGAGACCGCCGAGGGGTTCCTGGGCCGATGGGACGCCTGGGTGCGCATCGATGCATCGCGGTTCGCGGACGAGGCGCCCCTGCGTCTCTGAGCGTCGCGGCACCGACTGTGACGGCCGATGTGTTACACGGTCGAAACGAGATGGACTTCCATTCGGGATCCAGAGTGTGTAAGATTGGATCCATAAGGTACTCACCCTTCGAGAGGAACCACGGATGACCCGCACCTCGCTCTCACGCCGGATCGGCGCTCTGACGCTCGGCAGCGCGACGGCTGCGTCACTGCTGGCCGGCTGCGCCTCCGGGGTGACCCCGGCGGCCGACGCCGCAGACGGCGCGGAGCTGTCTGGCGACATCGTCTGGGCGGACTACGGCGGCCCCACGAACGAATCGCGACAGATCGCCTACTTCGACGGGTTCCTCGACGACACCGGGGTCGAGGTCGTCTCCACGAGCATCGAGGACGCGGTCTACATGTCGATGCTCACCGGGGATCCCGGCGACTACGACGTGTTCCAGGCCTCGGCCTCCGAGGTCCTCGAGAACGCTGAGAACATCTACGAGCTCCCCGAGGGCGTCCGCGGCGATCTGCTCCCCGAGAACGTCCAGCCGTACTACCTCGGCGGCTTCGTCTTCGGCGAGACGCAGGGGTGGCTGACCGAGACCTTCCCCGACGGCGGCCCGCAGGACTGGGTCGACTTCTTCGACGTTGACGCGTTCCCCGGCAAGCGCGCCTGGCCCGGCACTCCCGGATCGTTCGACGCGTCGTATGAGATCGCGCTCCTCGCCGACGGTGTGGCCCCCGAAGACCTCTATCCGCTCGACCTCGAGCGTGCCGAGGCGAAGCTCGACAGCATCCGTGGTGACCTGCTGTTCTACCAGTCCTATCCCGAGGTGCAGCAGCTGCTCACCAGCGGAAGCGTCTCCATCGCGGTCACCGTCACCGGCCAGTTCACGGCGCTGAGGAACGCGGGGGAGGACGTCACTGTTCAGTGGAACCAGGCCTTCGCCGTGCCGTCCGGCTTCGTCGCCCCGGCGGACGTCCGCAATCCCGATGAGATCGAGGCGCTCGCCACCTGGATGGACGACCCCGACAACCAGGCGGTCTTCACGGAGCGCACGGGCTACGGTCCCGTGAACCCCGAAGTCTTCGACCTGCTGGACGACGATGTGGCAGCCGACCTCGTGAACTCGCCGGAGCATGCGGACGATGTCCTGTACTGGGACACCGAGTGGCGCGCCGAGAACTACGAGCTGCTGCTCAACTCCTACACGGCCTGGCTCGCAGGCTGACGCCGCGTCCCCACCCACCCCCACTGCACCACCCGAAATACCCGATATCGAGAGGAACGTCCTTCCATGTCAGTAGACATCCGCTTCCGCCGCCGCGCAGGCATCGCGGTCGCCGTCGGCGCCGTCGCAGTGCTCGTCACCGGCTGTGCCGGTACGGCATCCGGCGGCACGTCGGACGGCTCCGCCTCCGGCGACGAATCCATCAGCGGTCAGATCGTCTGGGCCGACTTCGGCGGCCCGACCAACGAGAGCCGCCAGGTCGCCTACTTCGACGGCTTCTACGACGAGACCGGCGTCGACGTCGTGTCGTCGTCGATCGAGGATGCCGTGTACTATCCGATGCTCGAGGGGGAGGACGGCGACTACGACGTCTTCCAGGTGAGCACGGCCGACATCCTCGCCTACCCCGACCACATCCAGGAGATCCCCGAGGCCGCCCAGGGCGACCTGATCGACGAGTCGCTCCGCCCCTATGTCGTCGGCGGCTTCTACATCGGCGTCGCGCAGGGATGGCTGACCGATACGTTCGCCGATGGCGGCCCGCAGGACTGGGTCGACTTCTTCGACACCGACAAGTACCCGGGCAAGCGCGCCTGGCCGGGGTCGCCCGGCTTCTTCGACGCCTCCTACGAGATCGCCCTGCTCGCAGACGGCGTCGCTCCGGAGGATCTCTATCCGCTCGACCTCGAGCGCGCGACCGCGAAGCTCGACACCATCCGCGACGACCTCGTGTTCTACCAGTCCTACCCCGAGGTGCAGCAGCTGCTCTCGAGCGGCAGCGCGTCGATCGCCGTCAGCGTCACGGGTCAGTTCAAGGCGCTGCAGAACGCCGGTCAGGACGTGACGGTGCAGTGGAATCAGGCGTTCCAGGCGCTGAACGGCTTCGTCGTGCCCGAGGCGTCGAACAACCCCGACGCCGTCATGGCGCTCGCCGAATGGATCAACACCCCCGAGAATCAGGCCGTCTTCACCGAACGCACGGGTTACGGTCCGGTGAACTCCGAGGTGTTCGACCTGATCTCGGAGGACATCGCGGCGAACGTCGTGAACTCCCCTGATCACGCCGACGGCCTGCTCCAGTGGGATGAGCAGTGGCGAGCGGACAACAAGGATCTGCTCCTCGACTCGTACACGGCCTGGCTGGCCGGCTGATCCGATCCCCACCCCGAAAGGCCCCCGACGTTCTCGTCGGGGGCCTTTCTCGTCGTGCGCGAGGGCACGATCCGATGCGGCTTAACGAGATGGAAACGAGAAAGCATTGTTTCAGGATCCATTACGGCTTAGATTGGATCCAGAACTTCTCGCGAAGCTCGAAACACCTCTGCAATCTCTATCCGGGAGCATGACGACGTGAGTACTTCGACCGCAGCGATCGGCGCCAGGCCAGCGGCCCCGATAAGGCGCAGGACGCTGGGCGTCTCCCGCGCGGAGTTCCGCTGGCTCATGTGGCCGCCGCTGCTCTTCTTCGTCGTCGCCCTGGGGCTGCCCATGCTGGCCCTGGTCGCCCAGTCCTTCGAGGGCGGGGGCAGCGCATACGCCGGCATGTTCGAGGTGCCGGCCTTCATCGGCTCGCTGTGGCGAACCGTCATCATGGCCGTGGTGACAATGGTCCTCACGATGATCCTGGGAGCGGCGTACGGTCTCGCGATCGTGGCGGCTCCGGCCTGGCTGCGCCTCACGCTCCTCGCCGCGCTCATGCTGTCGCTGTGGACCTCGGTGATGGTCCGCTCCTTCGGATGGATGCTCCTCGAACTGCCGAAGGGCGCGCTCTACTGGTTCCTCGGGCTGTTCGGCCTCGCCGACGAACCGCTCGAGCTGTACCAGACCATGCTCGGGATGTACCCCGCCATGATCGCCGTGATGCTGCCGTTCGCGGTGCTCCCCGTGATGAGCGCGCTGCAGTCGATCGATCGTGAGCAGCTCAATGCCGCGACCGTGTTCGGAGCGGGGCCCCTCCTGACCTTCCGCACGGTCACGTGGCCGCAGATGCTGCCCTCGGTGATCAGCGGGGGTGTGCTGGTCTTCGTGATGTCGCTCGGCTTCTACGTGACCCCGCTGCTTCTGGGCGGACCCTCGAACATGACGGTGTCGGGCGTCATCAACGCGCAGCTCAACACCGCGAACCGCCCCGATCTGGGTGCGGCGATGAGCATCCTGCTGGTCGGGGGGACGATGCTCATCTACCTCGTCGCCGACCGGCTCTTCAAAGTCAGTGAGAAGTGGGGCTGAACCGATGACCTCGACACCGATCTCCCGGAGCCTGGGGCTCTACCGAGTGCCCATCGTTCTCGTCGCGGTGCTCGCGAGCCTGCTGCTCATCGTGCCGTTCCTCATCCTCGTGGCCACGTCGTGGACCGCAGGCAGCTTCATCATGTTCCCGCCGGAGGGCTTCTCGCTGCAGTGGTACCAGGAGGTGCTCGCCGATCGCCGCTGGATGAGCGCGTTCTGGCTCTCGGTCTGGGAGAGCGCGGTGGCCACGACCATCGCGACCATCCTCGGCGTCGCCGGGGCCATCGGACTCACCCGGGTCCGGTCGCTCTCCGCGCAGCGGTGGATACGCACGCTGTTCATCGTGCCGATCGCCCTCCCGCCGATCGCCTACGCCGTCGGTCTCTACGGCGTGAACATGGACTTCGGCTTCCTGCGGGGGACGTTGTTCACGCTGGTCCTCGGGCACGCCCTCATCGCGATGCCCTACGTGTTCGTCCTCGTCTCCGGGGGACTCGCCAGGATCGACCCCGCTCTGCGGCCGGCCGCATGGACGCTGGGCGCGAAATGGCCGCTCATCCTCTGGAAGGTCGAGCTCCCCGCGCTCCTGCCCTACATCCTCTCCGGTGCCCTGTTCGCCTTCATCATCGTGTTCGACGAGGTCGTGCTCGCCGTCTTCCTGCTGCCTCCCGGTGTGCAGACGCTCCCGCTGAAGATGCTGAGCGCGGCATCCGAAGCCTTCTCGCCCGAACTCACCGCGGCATCCACCATGGTCTCCCTGCTCGCGATCGTCCTGCTCGCCGCCGTCCCCCTCCTCGCCTCGCGTCGCACCCGGCGCACCACCCGAACCGTCCGGCGACCCGTGCCCTCCGCGGCCCTCGCCCCGGAAGGAGCATCCGAATGACCACCGCACTCTCCATCTCCGACGTCCACGTCACGCTGGGCGCCAACCATGTGCTCAAGGGCGTCTCGCTCGACGTGCGCTCGGGCGAGTTCGTCACCCTGCTCGGAGCGAGCGGTAGCGGCAAGTCCACGCTGCTCAACGTCATCGCGGGCCTTCAGGCCGTCGACGCCGGACACGTCGCGTTCGACGGCGTGAATGTCGAGAAGCGTCCGCCGCAGAAGCGCAACGTCGGCGTGGTGTTCCAGTCGTACGCGCTCTTCCCGCACCTCACGATCGGCGAGAACGTGGCCTTCCCGCTGCTCGCCGCCCGGCGACCGGCCAAGGAGCGCAAGGTCGTCGCCGAGGAGATGCTCTCGCTCGTGCAGCTGCCGGGCATGGCCGATCGCGAGCCCTCGTCGCTGTCGGGAGGCCAGCGCCAGCGCGTCGCCCTGGCGCGGGCGCTCGCCGCGAACCCGGGTATCCTGCTGCTCGATGAGCCGATGGCCGCGCTCGACAAGCAGCTGCGCGAGCACATGCAGGTCGAGATCACGCGGATCCAGCGCAAGGTCGGGATCACCACGGTGTCCGTGACGCACGACCAGACCGAGGCGCTCACCATGTCCGACCGCGTCGCGATCATGCACGAGGGGCAGCTGGTGCAGGTGTCCAGCCCGGAGGAGCTGTACCGGCGCCCGGTGAACGCGTACGTGGCGAGCTTCCTCGGCGAGGCGAACCTGTTGCCGACGGCCGACGAGAGCCTGCTCGACGACGCGACGGGAGTCCTCGTCGACGGCACCGCGGTGCTCCGCCCAGAGGACATGAGCATCGTCGCGCCGCACGAGGCCGCGCCCGCATGGTCGATCGAGGGCACGATCCGGCTCGTCAGCTTCCAGGGGTCGCGCTACCGGCTCGAAGCCGTCACCGACTACGGACGCAAGGTCGTGGCCTCGCTCGCGCCGTCGACCGACATCTCGACGCTAGGGGTGGGGGAGCGCGTGCGCCTGGCGTGCCGCAACTCCGACCGCGTGCACGTGATCGAGCAGGTGGCCACGGCGGCGATCCCCGTCCCGGCCTGAGTCCGGTGGGGGATCACCGCTCGCCGTCAGTCGCGGTCGAGCAGTCGCGCCGGGGTGCCGACGAGGATCTCCTCGAGGCGCTCCGGCGCGACTCCCGCGCGTCGGAGCGCGGGGACTATGCGGCGCACGACGTGGCCGTAGCCCATTCCTCCGTGCCGGGTGAGCTGCCCCTTGGTCCACACCGAACACGAGAGCGTGACCGCGGCATCCGGGTGCTCGTCGAGGAACTCCGTCACGAACGAGAGTCGCTCGGCATCCGTCGCATCGCGGGCGCCGTCGGCGAAGTTGTGCTCGCTGCCGAAGGCGAACTCCACGACCGCTCCGGTCGCGGCGACCTCGGCGACATAGGCGGCGTCGAGCACCTTGTCCATGTTGCAGAACAGGATCTTCGCGGCGGGGAGCCCTTCGGCGACGAGCAGCCCCGCGATCTCCGGGCCCCGGCGCGCGGCGCCGTCGAGGCGGATGCTCACCGCCGCGCCCACCGCGGACGCCGCTCTCGCAGCGGCGCGCAGCGCGCGGTGCTCCGACTCGATCTCGACACCGCTCGTGCCCAGGAGTCCGAGGAGTCCCGCGCGATAGGACGTGCCAGGCACGGCCTCGGTGAGGGCGCGGGTGAACGCGGCCTCCATCTGGGCTTCGGTCTGCACGCGCCAGGCCTCGGGGAGCGTCTTGTCGATGTAGCTGCCGTACGCCGACACGATCTGCACACCGGAGCGGCGTGCGATGTCGGGCAGAGCGGCGTGGTGGGGTCCCATTCCGAAGGACGTCGCCTCGACGACCGAGCGGATGCCGTCGGCCGCGGCGGCCGCGAGCTCCGCCGCGGCACCCTCTGCGTCATCGAGGGCGAGGTTGTCGGCGAGCGACATCCAGCTCCAGCGCAGATCGCCCAGGATCTCGGGCCGGATGGGTCCCTCGAGCGTGCCGCCCTCCCGCGTCGGGCGCAGCAGTCCCCGAGAGTCGGTCAGCACATGCTCATTGGTGGAGGTCGCGCCCAGCGCGGACGCGGGGATCGGGCCGAGGACCGTCTCGATCATGGGGTTCCTTTCCTCTCCATGATTGTATCCGAAATAGTCTAAACTGGATCCGAAACGATCTTCTCGAGGAGCTCACATGATCATCGACGCGTACAACACGACCCAGGACGTCCGCGGGCGGTCGGACTATCTGACAGGAGCGCGCCCCGGTGAGGAGCCACCCGCGTACACGCCGTTCGACCCCGATCGCATCCTCACGAGGATGGATGCCGCAGGCGTCGACATGGCGATGATCTGCTCGCTCGCGCAGCGCATCGAGAACGACTTCATCATCGGGCTCCAGGACGCCTTTCCTGACCGCTTCATCGGCTTCGGCCAGGTGATGCCTCAGGCCGACGATGCCCTCGCCGAGATCGATCGCCTGGCGGCGGCCGGCATCCGCGGACTCAAGCTGCACCCGAGCATGCACGGGTACCACGTCGCCGATCACGGTCTTCTCGATCCTGTCTTCCGTCGCTGCGCCGATCACGGCATGGCCGTCATCATCAACGCCCTCGACGACGCCTTCTGCGCCCCGTTCGCGATCGAGGAGATCGTGAAGGACCACCCCGACGTCCCCACGATCATCGCGCACATGGGTGCCGTGTGGAACGTACCCGAGGCGATCATCGTCGCCGAGAGGCGGGAGAACGTCTATCTCGAGACGTCTGCGACGCTCATGTCCGATGTCAAGCGCGCCTACGCCCGTGTCGGCGCGGAGAAGATCCTCATGGGATCGGAATGGCCGGGTTCGGACTTTGACCTCGAGCGGATGAAGATCGCCAAGGCGATCCCGGACGACGCCGACCGTGCACTGGTGGAGGGTACGAATTTCGCCCGCATCCTGAGGCTGCCGGCCGCATGAGCGCGCGACCGCCGCTCGCGCGACCGCGGGAGATGTCGGATGAGGATGCCGAGCTGCTGGGTCGTGCGCAGGACCTGCTCCGTGAGCGGTACCTCGAGGGCCGGCACGAAGTGGCCGCCGCGTTCCGGCTGTCGGACGGCCGCATCGTGACCGGCATCCATGTCGACGGCTCGGCGAGGCGCAGCGCCGTCTGCGCCGAGGGCGTCGCCGCCGGCAATGCGATCGCCGCAGCCGCCGGCGCGCAGGTCGTGGCCGCCGTGAGCGTGCTGCGCCGGGCCACCGGCGAGGAGCACCTCATCGAACCGTGCGGCGTGTGCGCCGAGATGCTCTCGGACTACTGGCCGGACGCGCGCGTGTGGGTCACGGTCGGCGACGACTCCGTCGCGTCGACGTTCGCCGGGCTGCTGCCCGTGAAGCGTCGTCGCGCATGGTGACGAGCCTTCACGGCATGTGCTGGGTCAGGCGGCAGGGTCGCGGGGCTCGTCCGCGGTCCCGCGCTCGCGCGGCGACTCGTCGCGGGTGAACACGGTGACCACGATCAGGGCGATGACCTGGAGGCCGGCGACGATGAGGAACGCGGCGGTCGACGATGCGTAGGCGATCACGAACCCGCCGAGCAGCGCACCGCCGCCGTAGCCGATGCTCGTGAAGCTCGAGAACAGTCCGAGCCCGAGGGCCCGGTTACGGGTGCGCAGTCCCCGTGTCGCGAGCATCGTCAGCGAGGGATAGAGCGGGGAGAACCCGATGCCGATCAGCGCGGCTCCCAGGCTCGCCATCCAGAAATCGCGGGCGATCGCGAGCGTCGCGAGACCTGCGGCGAGGGCGGTGAGCGAGATCGCGGTGGCGCGCAGCGGGCCGATCCGGTCGGGGAGCGAGGCGAGCGCCAGGCGGGCGACGATCACGCTGACGGCGAAGACCGCATAGACCGAGGCAGCGCTTCCCGTGGATACACCGGCCGACACCAGGTGCAGCATGAGGAAGGCGATCATGATGCCCTCGCCGCACCAGGCCGCGGCGGCCACGACGCCCGGGGTCCATACCGCGCGGAAGGCGCGCCACAGGTTTCTCGCCGCGCCGACGGGCAGCGTGACGGTTCCGGTCGCCGTCGACACGGACGGCGTCGATCGAGGGCGGGGGAGCGCGGCGATCGTCAGCGCGGTCGTCAGTTCGAGCGCGGCGCAGGCGAGGAACACGGCGGCGGGCCCGCCGACGAACTCGACGGCGGTACCGAGCTGCGGCCCCAGGGCGAGCCCGATCCACACGCTCAGCCCGAAGTAGCTGAGGGCGCGCCCGCGCTGCTCCGGCGGGGTGATCGCGATGAGCCACGCCATGATCACCGCCATCGCCGCGGCGTTGCCGAGACCGAACAGCACACGGCTGAGGCTCGCGCCCCAGAGCGTCGGAAGCAAGGCCATGAGGAGCATCCCGGCGACGGCGACTGCGCCGCCGGTCACGGCGACGACCCGGTAGCCGTGGCGATCGGCGAGGGCACCAGCGACCGGCATCGCCATCATCGACGCCCCGGCGGCGATCGCGACGATGATGCCCGCGAGCGAGGTGTCGCCTCCGAGCACGTCCTCGACGTACCCGGGGATGATCGGGGTGCTTGCCGAGTTGGTGATGCCACCCAGGGTCGAGGCGGTGAAGATGAGCCAGAACGGCAGGGTGCGGAGGATATCGCGGGGTGGACTCTGCTCGGATGAGCTCACGCCCGTGGCTCCGGCTCGCACTCGAGGCTCAGCCAGAGCTCGAAGGAGTTGTTGCGCGACAGGGTGGTCGCGCCGATCGACGCCCTTCCCATGCTCCCCGCCTCGTCCCCGAAGACGTCGAGGAACAGGTCGCTCGCACCGTTCGAGACCTCGTGGAGCAGCTCGAACCCCGGCGGGCAGACCACGAAGCACAGCGCACGCGAGAGCGTCTTGACGTTGTCGAGCGACCCGATCGCGTAGCGGATCATGCCGAGGGTGTGTATCGCGGTCAGACGCGCGGCCTGATAGCCCTCCTCGACCGTGACATCGACGCCCACGATGCCGGGGTGCAGGCGCTCGCCCGCACGGTTCTCTGGGGTGAGTCCGCTGAGTTCGAGCAGATCGCCGATCCGATGGAAGGGCTTCATCGGACCGTAGCGGCGACCGTAGGGAGGGTTCGCGTAGTCCGGGATCTGCAGTCCGAGTTCGCGGACGCGGTCCTCTGCTCCGATCATTGTCCATCCGATCTGTATCCGATATTGACTAGAATGGATCCATTCTAGTCATCGGAAGAAGGAGTCGTCATGGAGTGGAGTGCAGAGGCCAGGGTGAGGGAGATGGGGCTCGTGATCCCCGACTACGCGAATCCGCCCTACGGTGAGCGCTACGCGACCATGAAGGCGTTCCATCATCTGGGGCGGACGCTCACCATCAGCGGTATCACGCCGGAGGATCGTCGGGGGGTCAAAGTGCACCCGGGCCGCGTCGGTGACACGGTCACCCTGGAACAGGGCTACGAGGCGGCGCGTTACGCCGCGATCAACGTGCTCGGGCTGATCCGCTTCGCGGTGGGGTCGCTCGATGAGGTCGCGGCGTTCATCCGCACGCTGACCTTCGTCGTCGTGACACCCGAGTTCACGGATGTCAATCTCGTCACCAACGGCG
Source organism: Microbacterium sp. ZW T5_45 (assembly GCF_044987415.1). NCBI lineage: Bacteria > Bacillati > Actinomycetota > Actinomycetes > Micrococcales > Microbacteriaceae > Microbacterium > Microbacterium sp. ZW T5_45. The sequence continues at coordinate 66,373 of NZ_JBJDRJ010000004.1, forward strand.
CGGCCGACCTCTTCGTCGAGGTGTTCGGCGACCGGATCGGACGTTCGACCTCCGCCGGCATCGGGGTCTCGAGCCTCTCGGGCGGCAACGTCTTCGAGATGGTCACCACGGTGCAGACCCGCACCCCGGCGGCGGAGGAGGTCTGGGGATGAGGATCGACACCCACATGCACATCTACGCCGACCCCGCGCGCGGACTGTACGAGATCGAGAACTTCCCGATCGTGGAGTACGGCGAGATGGCCGAGGTCCCGCTCGCCGGCGTCGGCGGATCGCTCGACGACGCGCTCACCGCGCTGGACGATGCCGGATTCGACCACGCCGCCGTGCTCGGCAGCTACGAGGTCCCCGGCTACCCCGACCTGCCGGCCGGGCTCGACCACTGGCCCGCTGAGCCCGTGCACGGCGAGCTCCGAGACGAGCTGATCGCATACAACCGCTGGGTGTGCGACCTCGCGGATGCGAGCCCCAAGCTGCTGCCGTTCATCAGTGCCAACCCCGCGGTGATGACCTCGGACGAGTCGAGGGCGCACCTCGCCGAGGCGTTCGCCGACTGGGGCGCCCGCGGGGTGAAGCTGCATCCGATCGGCATCAGGGCATTTCCGCACGATCCCGGCCTGGACGGCGTCTACGACGCCTGCATCGACGCGGACGTGCCCATCGTGTTCCACAGCGGCCCCGACACCCGCGGACGAGGATTCTCCGAGCCCGGCGTCTTCGCCCCGCTGGCCTCAGCTCGCCCCGACCTGAGACTCGTGCTGGCCCACCTCGGAGGAGGGTCGTGGCGTGACACCCTCGCCGTCGCCGACGCGCACCCGCAGGTGATGTTCGACCTGTCCGAGATCGTCATCTGGACCGGCGCCACCCGGGGGCCGAGCACGCAGGAGGTCGCGGACCTGATCCGTGCGATCGGCGTCGAGCGGGTCGTCACCGGTTCCGACTTCCCCTGGTACTCGCCGGCGGTGACCGCCGAGCGGGTCGAGGCGCTGCCGGGATTCTCGGACGCCGAGCGGGCTCTGCTGCTGGGTGACAACGCCGCGCGCCTGCTGAAGCTGGCCTGACGGCATGATCGAGACCGTCCTGGGCCCGATCCCCGCGGATCTGCTCGGCGCCACGAGCATGCACGACCACGTGCTCGCCGATTCCTCCTCGCTGCAGCATCCGGGGGCGCCGTCCGCGCCCGATCTCGACAGGATCGATGTGAAGTCGCTCGGCTATCTGCGGTGGAACGCCCTCGCCTCGGCCGACAACCTGCGTCTCGACGATGAGGACACCGCCGTCGCCGAGCTCCTCGCCGCGGGGCGCAGCGGACTGCGTGCGATCGTCGATTGCTCGTCGTGGGGGCTCGGGCCACAGCATGCGGCGTATCCGCGGCTCTCCCGCGACTCCGGTGTGACGATCGTCAGTGCCTACGGCGCGTACATCCCGCGCACCGTGCCGGGATGGATCGCGCAGCTGACCGAGGCCGAGCTCGAGGAGCACCTGTTCACCGCCCTCACGGTCGCGATCCCCGGCACGTCGTTCCGTGCGGGGATGCTCGGGATCATGGGCACCACTGGCGACTTCGCGCCGCGCGAGCGCGTTCAGCTCCGCGCGGCGGCTCGTGCGGCGTCGCGGGCGGGCGCGAGCGTCTCGGTGCGGCTGGACCCGGAGTCGAGGAACGGGCTCGAGGTCCTCGACCTCATCGCGCGCGCAGGGCTGGCGCTCGATCGCGTCGTGCTGACCAACGCCGACGAGTATCCGGATGCCGCCTACTGGGCGGACCTCGTCGCCGCGGGCGCGGTGCTCGAGATGTGCTTCGGCACGGAGCAGGTGCACGACGGGCGGATGGACAACCCCTCCGACCGCGAGCGTCTCGCCTTCTTCGCGGGTGCTGCGGAGCGGCATCCGGACGCCCGCCTCGTGCTGGGGGAGTCGGTCTGGACGAAGATGCAGCTGCGCGCGTTCGGGGGATACGGCTTCGGCTACCTGCTCGAGAGGATCGTGCCGGAGCTGTTGCGCCGCAGCCTGGACGCCGCGCGTCTCGAGCGGATGCTCGTGGACGAGCCGCGTCGCCTGCTCGATCGCTGAGGCGGCGCGGCTCGTCGGGGCGGGCGGGGACCCGGGGTCAGCGCCGCGGTGCCGCTTCGAGGCTGAGGAGCAGTTCGAAGCAGTTGTCGCGAGAGAGGCTGGAGACGCCGAACGTCGCTCGTCCCGCGGTCCCGATCTCCTCGCCGAACACGTCCACGAACACCTCGGAGGCGGCCTGTGCCACCTCGTAGATCCACCCCGAGGAGGGCGGACTCAGCACGTAGCAGAGCGCGCGTGAGAGTCCGGCGACCTCATCGAGAGAGCCGAGCGCGAACCGGATCATGCCGAGCGCGTTGATCGCGGTGAAGCGCGCGGCCTCCCTGGCCTGCTCGATCGTGATGTCCACACCGACGACGCCCGGGTGCACCTGATCGCCGCTGCGGGTCTCGGGGGTGATCCCGCTGAACTCCACGAAGTCGCCGATGCGGTGGAAGGCCTTGACCCGGCCGTAACGGCCTCCGTAGGGCGGGTTCGCGTAATCCGGGATCTCGAGGCCGAGCTCGCGTGCGCGTGCGTCGGCGCCCATCAGGCGGCCAGGGGGAGCAGCAGGGCGGGAGCGGGGGCCGCCTCCCTGCCTTCGAACGGCACGGGCTGGCAGACGAGGTAGTAGTCCCCGGCCTCGGCGTGCGCGAGGTTCGCGTTCTCGAGGATCACGACGCCGGCGTTGCAGAGGATCACGTGGGTGGGCCACTCGACGGTGTGGTCGGGCGCCTCCATCGTCATGTAGTCGTTGGCCGCGAAGACGACGCCGTGGTCGACGAGCCACTGCGCACCGCTCGGACCGAGCCCGACCCAGGTGGGGCTCTTCTCGTTGCGGGTGAGGGCGTCTGTCGAGTTGCGTGTCTTGAACAGCACCCTGGTCGCGCCCTCGGCTCCGGCGGCGATCAGATCCTCTGCGGTGATCTCCTTCTCGACATGGCGCAGGTCCAGCACTCTCGCCGGGCCCACGGTGTGCGCGAGCGGGATGAGGTCGACGGTCGTGCCGCCCTTCACGAAGTGGCTGGGGGCGTCGACGTGCGTGCCGGTGTGCGATCCGATCAGCCAGCGGGAGACCTCGCTCGGGTTGGTGTCGGTGATCTCCTCGACCATCTCGTACGTGGGGCGGCGGCCCCAGTGCAGCATCTCGGGGTTGACGGGGATGCTGAGGTCGATGGGTTCGGTCATGGGTGAGGCCCTCTCTTCTCGGGGGAGCAGATCAACGGTAGACGACGTAGAACTTGCGGACGGGCTCGACTACGGTCCAGACACCCGTCCATCCGAGCGGGAAGAACGCCGCGGTTCCCGCGGTGAGCTCGACGGCGTCCTCGCCGTCGCGCTGCACGGTCATGCGGCCCTCGAGGATGTGGACGATCTCGCCACGGGCGAGGAACTCCCAGCGCGAGACGCCGGGGTCGCTCTCCCAGACACCGGAGATGATCGTGCGGTCCTTGTCGGTGAACTCCACCGCCCCGCGCACCAGCACCTCGCCGTCGAGGGGCTCCGCGCTGGGCGGCGCCAGGGGCTTCTCCTCCAGGCGGTCGCGGGAGACATCGGCGGGGCGGATCGTGTGGGTCATGCTCGCCACTGTACTGAATAGGATCCGTTTTCTCTAGAATTGGATCCATAATCGTGTGAACGGAAGTTCACACGAACGTCTCACGACCGAAATCACCCGGAGCGGGTCCGCGAGCACAATCGGTATCTATCAATCGACAGAAACACCTGGCGCACCACCCGTCTCAGGAGAAACCATGATCATCCTCGGAGTAGCGATCACCGTCATCGCCGTTCTCGCCGTCGGCATCTACGTCGCGCGCAAGATCGACGGCGACAGTGCCAATTACCTCGTCGCCGGCCGTCGCCTCGGCGTGCCGCTCGTCGCCGTCTCGTTGACGGCAGCCGCGGTCGACTCGAACGCCACGGTCGGCAACACCGACCTGACCTCGCAGTTCGGATTCTGGTCGGGGGCATCGCTCGCCCTGGGGCTGGCGATCTGCCTGCTGATCGCCGGACTGTTCCTCGCCCGGCCGATGAACCGGATGAAGCTGTTCACCCTCGCCGACTTCTTCCGCGTCCGCTACGGGCGCCCGACCGAGGTCGTCTCGTCCGCCCTCATGATCCTCGCCTTCACCGTGCTGCTCGCGGGCAACCTCGTCGCCTGCGGCTACCTCCTGCAGCGCTTCGCGAACATCCCCTACGCCTGGGGCGTCATCCTCTCGGTCGCACTCGTCCTCGCCTACACGATCGCCGGAGGCCTCTTCTCGGACGCCTACACCGCGGTCATCCAGACCGTGATCACGGTCGTCGCCGCGATCGCGCTTCTGACCTGGGTGGCGATCAGCTACGGCATCGTCATCCCCGAGGGGATGGGCCCGTTCGATCTCGAGCAGCTCACCGACCCCGCCATGGGGGCGCCGATCAACTGGGCGACCCTGGTCGCGCTCGGCATCGGCGATCTCGTCGCGATCGACTTCATGCAGCGCATCTTCGGCGCACGCACTCCCGAGATCGCGCGGCGCGCATGCTTCATCGGAGCCGCGGGGACCGCGGCCATCGGCACGATCTTCGCGCTCATCGCGCTTACCGCCACCGCGGTGCTCGGTATCTCCGCGGAGGACGGGCCGGTGCTGTTCACGCTGCTCGACGACTACGCGCCGCCCCTGATCGCGGTCCTCGTGCTCTCGGGAGTCGTCGCGGCCTCGTTCTCGACGGCATCCGGCGCGATCCTCGCGACCTCGGCCATCGCGGTGCGCAACCTCGTGACCATCCGGCGCTCGCGCTCGGGAGGTGCGGATCCGCTGCTGCGTTGGACCCGCCTGGCGATGCTGCCGATCGTCGCGCTCGGATCTTTCCTCGCGATCCAGGTGAGCCAGACCGGCATCCTCCTCACGCTCGCCTTCGACCTCATGCTCGCCTGCCTCGCCGCGCCCTTCCTCTTCGGCATCTTCTGGAAGCGGCCCGGCGCCGTCGCCGCGCTGATCGCGGTCGCGGTCGGCTTCACGGTGCGCATGACCTACCTCGTGCTCACCCCCACGATCTACGGGGTTCCCAACGACATCCTCTACATCCCGAACACCCTGATCGGCGCCGACTTCGACGGCTGGGCGACCCTGGTCTCCGGCGCCGTCGGCTTCGGGACGTACATCGTGGTCGCGCTCGTCTCCCCGCGCCGTGCGCAGGAGCTGGCCGACACGGAAGCCGTCACGGCCGAGCTCGAGCGCGAGCAGGAGGGGGCCTTCGAGCCCGTGCCCGCCTGATGCCCGTGGATGTGACCCCAGGGAAACACCCCGGAAACCTCCGGCTGGTCAGAAAACTGTCAATCGATAGAAAGGAGTCGGCGATGAGTGGTCGCATCGATGAGCTCGGCAGCGTGGAGCGGGCGCGGGCGGACGCCAGGGGCAGGGCGACGGAGTCGGAATGGATGCCGTACCTGCCGGCGTCGTCGGCGCCCTTCGCCCCCGCGGACGTGGACCCGGCCGATCTGCTGTGGGCCGAGACCGTCGCGCCGGGCGGGTACACCCACCTACGGGTCGCCCGCGGCACGCGCATCCGTCTCGGAGACCCCAGCGGCGACGCGTGCGCCCACGTGCTGCTCTTCCACGCGGATGCGCCGGGGGAGCGGCTCAACGTCGCCGACACCCAGAAGATCCCGTGGCAGGCCTACCTCGGCACCGGGCATCCGCTGCTCTCCGGTGACGGACGGGTCCTCGCCACCATCGTCGACGACACGTCGGGGCACCATGACGCGTTCTGCGGCACGACCAGCGACGCCTGGAACATCGAGAAATACGGTGACGCGCACCCGGAGGGGCCGTCCCCCTCCGGCCACGGTCTGCTGCGTCTCGCGGGGAGCAAGCACGGGCTCACCGCGCGCGATCTGCCCCCGGCGGTGACGTTCTTCCAGGGCGTGCGCATCGACAGCGACGGAACGACGAGGTGGACGGGTTCCGCAGGGCCGGGCACGAGCGTCGACCTCATCGCCGAACTGCCGCTGGTCATCCTCATCGCGGACGTCCCGCACGCCGTCGATCCGCGCGAGGACTACGTCGTCGGCCCGTTGCGCGTGCTCGCGTGGCGGGCCCATCCGACCGGACCCGCGGATGCCGTCTACTCCGCATCGCCCGAGCGCGAACGCGCCTACCTCAACACGATCGCCTACGCAGAGCTCGCCGGGCTCTGAGCCGCAAGGAGACGCACCCATGATCACCACCGTTCCCGATCGTCCTGTCCACGCCCCCGATGCGAGTCTGGACTGGTCCGAGCCGCTCGTCGCCGGACCCGTCGTCCTCGATGAGCGTGTCGAGCCCCGCGCGGCGTGGTCGGCGCACATCGCCGCCGGAGACGTCCTCACAATCGTCGACGTCGGCGGAAACCAGTCGGCGGACTTCCTCGTGTACGCCGCAGACGACACCGATGAGCGCTACAGCGCCGCCGACACCATCGCCTGGCAGCGCAACGCCTACGTCGACACCGGCACGGTGCTGCGCAGCAATCGAGGCGGCGCCCTGATGACGGTCGTCGGCAACGAGATCGATCGTCACGACACCATCGGCGGAGCATGCAGCAAGGAGTCCAACACCCTGCGGTACGGGCACCACACCCTGCACCAGCACGGCTGCCGGGAGAACTTCCTCGCCGAGGCCGCCCGCTACGGTCTGAGTGCCCGCGACCTCGTGTCGAATCTGAACTGGTTCATGAACGTGCCCGTCGAGGCCGACGGTGCGCTGGGCATCGTCGACGGGATGTCCGCCCCCGGCAAGCGTGTGGCGGTGCGCGCGGAGCGCGACGTCCTGGTGATCGTCTCGAACTGCCCCCAGATGAACAACCCGTGCAACGACTTCAGCTGCACGCCCCTGCGCATGATCGTGACGAGCGCATGAGCGCCCTCGACACGCTGCTCGTCGCGAATCGCGGTGAGATCGCGCGCCGCATCCTCCGCTCAGCGCGCGAGCGGGACCTCCGTACGATCGCGGTGTTCTCCGACGCCGATCGCGCCGCTCCGCACGTGCGCGAGGCCGACGTCGCCGTACGGCTGGGACCCGCGCCAGCGGCGGAGTCGTACCTCCGCCTCGATGCGGTGCTGCGGGCGGCGACCGACAACGGCGCGGACGCCGTGCACCCCGGCTACGGCTTCCTTGCCGAGAACTCCGCCGCCGCCCGCGCCTTCCAGGACGCGGGGGTCGCATGGGTGGGGCCAACGCCGGAGCAGCTCGATGCGTTCGGGCTCAAGCACACCGCGAGGTCGCTGGCCGAGGCCGCCGGCGTGCCGCTTCTTCCCGGAACCGGTGTGCTGTCGTCCCGGGACGAGGCCGTCGCGGCCGCCGACCGCATCGGCTACCCGGTGATGCTCAAGGCCACAGGGGGCGGCGGCGGGATCGGCATGAGCGTGTGCATGGACGCCGATGCGGTCGCCGCGGCGTTCGACACGGTGACCAGACAGGCGGCCGTCAGCTTCGGCTCGGCTGGCGTCTTCCTGGAGAAGTTCGTCCGCCCTGCTCGGCACGTCGAGGTCCAGCTCTTCGGCGACGGCGAGGGCCGCGTCGCCGTGCTCGGCGACCGGGACTGCTCGCTGCAGCGGCGCAATCAGAAGGTCGTAGAGGAGGCGCCGGCTCCGCGGCTCCCCGATGCGGTGCGGGAGACCCTGCATTCGACCGCGGCGGCGCTCGCGGCCGGTATCCGCTATCGCTCCGCCGGCACGGCCGAGTTCGTCTACGATCCGGTGGCGGAGCGGGCGTACTTCCTCGAGGTCAATGCGCGTCTGCAGGTCGAGCACCCCGTCACCGAGGCCGTGTTCGGCATCGATCTCGTCGGGCTCATGCTCGACCTCGCCGCCGGCGGGCCGTCCGCCCTCCCGTCGTCGCTGTTCGATGCGCATCCCGCGCCATCGGGTCATGCGATCGAGGCGCGCGTGTACGCCGAGGACCCTGATCGCGGCAACGCCCCGTCGACGGGACTCGTCACGGGTGTCCGCCTGCCCGAGGGCGAGGGCATCCGCGTCGACGGCTGGATCGAGCCGGGGGCGGAGATCACGTCCTATTACGACCCGCTGCTCGCCAAGGTCATCGTCCACGCGCCCACGCGTGACGATGCTCTCGACGGCCTGCGTTCCGCGCTCGCGGACACCCGTATCGACGGCATCGTCACCGGCGCCGGGATGATCCGGGAGGTCCTCGACACCGAGCCGGTCCGTTCCGCGACGCACCACACCGGCACCCTCGACGGCGTGGGCGACCCGGACCCGCGCGTGGAGATCGTGGAGCCGGGAATGCTCACCACCGTTCAGGACCTCCCCGGCCGGCTCGGGTACTGGCAGGTCGGCGTTCCGCCGTCCGGCCCGATGGACGCGGTGTCGTTCCGTGAGTCGAACCTCGCCATCGGCAACCCCGATGGGGCTCCCGCGCTGGAGATCACGCTCACCGGGCCGACCCTGCGCTTCACCGTCGACACGGTGGTGTGCCTCACCGGTGCCCCGATCGACGCGGATCTCGACGGGGTCAGGGTGGAACCGTGGATGCCCGTGCCGGTCGCCGCCGGGTCGACTCTGCGTCTCGGCGCGACCGCAGGACCCGGCATCCGCTCCTACCTTGCCGTCCGTGGCGGGATCGACGTGCCCGAGTACCTCGGCAGTGCGTCGACGTTCACCCTCGGCGGGTTCGGCGGACACGGAGGGCGGGCACTGGTCGCCGGCGACGTGCTCCGCGTGGGGACCACCGCGACCGGGCCCCTCGGAGGGCCGACCCCCGTCGATCGGCGTCCGGCGATCGTCTCCTCCTGGAGCATCGGGGTCACGGAGGGGCCGCATGCGGCCCCGGAGTTCTTCACCCGCGCCGACATCGACGAGCTCTATGCGGCGGAGTACACCGTCCAGGTGAACTCCGCGCGCACCGGTGTGCGCCTGAGCGGCCCGCAGCCCGCCTGGGCGCGCACGGACGGCGGCGAGGCGGGGCTGCACCCCTCGAACATCCACGACACCCCGTACGCCGTCGGTGCTCTCGACTTCACCGGAGACACCCCGATCATCCTCGGCCCCGACGGACCGAGCCTTGGCGGCTTCGTCTGCCCCGCGGTCGTCGCGAGCGGGGAGCTGTGGAAGATCGGCCAGCTGCGTCCGGGAGACACCCTCCGGTTCGTGCCGGTGCGCGAGGCCGATGCCGCAGCCCTCGACGAGTCCCGATCGCTCTCGGCGATCCCGCTCATCGGAGGTGACGGCGACGACGGCATCCTCGCCCGGCGCGAGGCCGAGGGCGACGTACGACCCAGCGTCACCTATCGTCGCGACGGCGACGACAATCTGCTCGTGGAGTTCGGCGAACAGCAGCTGGATCTCGGACTCCGCATGCGGGTGCATGCGCTGCAGGCGGCCCTCGCCGAGCAGCAGCCCCGCGCGGTGCTCGACGTCACCCCCGGCATCCGCTCGCTGCAGATCCACACCGACGCGGGGGCGCTGCGCGCCTCGCAGCTCGTCGGTCTGATCCAGGAGCTCGATGACGCACTGCCGCCGACCCGTGAGCTCGTCGTGCCCTCGCGCGAGGTGCATCTGCCGCTGTCGTGGGACGATCCCGCCACGCGGCTCGCGATCGAGCGGTACATGGCCGGTGTCCGCGACGACGCGCCATGGACGCCGTGGAACATCGAGTTCATCCGCCGGATCAATGGGCTGGACTCCGTCGACGACGTGCTGCGGACCGTGTTCGACGCGCAGTACCTCGTGCTCGGACTGGGCGACGTGTACCTCGGGGCGCCGGTGGCGACACCGCTGGATCCGCGGCACCGCCTGGTGACGACCAAGTACAACCCGGCGCGCACCTGGACGGCCGAGAACTCCGTCGGCATCGGCGGCGCCTACCTGTGCATCTACGGGATGGAAGGTCCCGGCGGCTACCAGTTCGTGGGGCGCACGGTGCAGATCTGGAACAGGTTCCGCCGCGGCGGACTCTTCCGTGAGCAGCCGTGGGCCCTGCGGTTCTTCGACCGGATCCGCTGGTATCCGGTCTCGGCCGAGGAACTGCTCGAGCTCCGTGCCGAGACCGACGCCGGACGGGGCGATTTCCGCACAGTCGACGGAACGTTCGCGCTCGCCGAGCATGAACGGTTCCTCACCGAGAACGCGGCCTCGATCGACGCGTTCCGTGTGACGCAGCAGCGCGCCTTCGCCGAGGAGCGCGAGCGCTGGCGGCTCTCGGGTGAGTTCGACCGGCCGAACGAATCGGATGCCGTCTCGCCACCCGCCGGTGCCGAGACGGCGGTGCCCGAGGGGTGCGTGGCCGTGCGTGCGCCGTTCGCGGCTGCGGTGTGGCAGGTCGCGCTCTCCCCGGGAGAGAAGGTCGCGAAGGGGGAACGGATGATCGTGTTGGAGGCGATGAAGATGGAGACGGCAGTGGGAGCGACGACGGACGGGGTGACGAGGGAGATCCTCGTGCGGCCGGGTGAGCGGGTCGAGGCCGGGCAGCTGCTCGCGATCGTGGAGACGCACCGATGAGCGCGGTCGAGCGGTTGGCGGCCGCCTACGCGCGGAATGCGACGGTCGATCGGCCGGAGGCGTGGATCTCGTTGCGGTCCGAGTCGGATGCTCTCGCGGAGGCTGCCGAGATCGATCGTCGGGTCGCAGCGGGGGAGCGCCTCCCGCTCGCCGGCCGGGTGGTCGCGGTCAAGGACAACATCGACGTCGCGGGCTTCGAGACGACAGCGGGCAGCCGGGCCTTCGCGTACGTCCCGGCGGAGGATGCTCCGTCGGTGGCGCGGCTCCGCGCGGCCGGGGCGATCGTCCTCGGCAAGACCAACCTCGACCAGTTCGCCACGGGGCTGGTGGGCACGCGCAGTCCGTTCGGCGCGGTGCGCGGCGCATGGGATCCCTCGCGGATCTCGGGAGGATCGAGCTCGGGGTCCGCCGTGCTCACGGCGCTCGGTGTCGTCGATCTCGCGCTCGGCACCGATACCGCGGGATCGGGGCGGGTCCCCGCCGCGTTGAACGGAATCGTCGGGGTGAAGCCGACGGTGGGACTCATCCCCACCACCGGAGTGGTGCCGGCGTGCCGCACGATCGACTGCGTGACGGTGTTCGCGCGAGACCTGCGGCTCGCCCGAGAAGCCGCCGAGCTGATGGCGGGGCCCGACGGCGTCGACCCGATCGCCCGGGAGGACGTCCCGCTCGCCCCGCTTCCGGCGCGCCCGGTGGTGGCCGTGCCGACGGCCGAGCACCTCGAGGGGCTCGCCGAGGGGTGGGCTGAGGCGTTCGCCGGCGTCGTCGAGGGTCTGCGCGCCTCCGGGGTCGAGACCGTCGAGGTCGACATCGCGCCGTTGCTCGAGGCCGCATCGCTGCTCTACGGCGGGGCGTTCGTCGCCGAACGGACCGCCGCGGTCGGGGATTTCATCGACCAGCATCGGGAGCTCATCGGCTCGGATCTGGACCCGACCGTCGCCGGGATCGTGCTCTCGGGCGCCGAGGCGAAGGCCTCCGACTACTTCCGCGACCGCGAGAGGCTGGAACGGCTGGGACTCGAGGGGATCGGGCGCCTCGCCGGCACGGCGGCCCTGCTGACGCCGACCACGACGTGGCACCCGACCCTCGACGAGGTCGCCGCCGACCCGCTCGGGGCGAACTCGCGGATGGGCCGGTACACGAACTTCGCCAATCTGCTCGACCGGAGTGCGATCGCCGTGCCCGCCGGTGTCGTGAACGGTCGCCCGTTCGGCGTCATGTTCACGGGACCCGCGTTCGCCGACCGGACGCTCGCGCAGCTCGCCGAGCTCGTGATGGCCCCGCCCGTCGATGTCCTCGTGGTGGGTGCGCACCTTCGCGGCCAGCCGCTGAACCACCAGCTGGTCGCTGCGGGCGGCAGCTTCCTCGCCGAGGTGGAGACGTCCGAGGACTACTGCCTGTATGCGCTGGCGACGACCCCGCCGAAGCCGGGCCTCGTCCGAACGGCCGGGGGCGGTGCCGCGATCGCCGGCGAGGTGTGGCGGCTTCCCGCGGCCGGGTTCGGGCGATTCGTCGATGCGCTCCCCGAGCCGATGGGCATCGGCACCGCACGGTTGAGCGACGGCACCAGCGTGGCTGGTTTCCTGTGCGAGGCGGTCGCCCTCGACGGGGCGGAGGACATCACGGAGTTCGGCGGATGGCGCGCGTACCTCTCGTCGCGGAGCTGACTCGTGGCAGGATCGCTGGCATGAGCAGAGCGGTCGTCGGGCGCCCCAGGGCGCGGGAGCGTGTGGATGACGGTCGAAGCCCGAGGGAGCAGATCCTCGATGCCGCCGCGGAGCTGTTCGCGAGCCGCGGCTTCGCGGCGACCTCGACGCGCGACATCGCCGAGCGCGCCGGTATCCGTCAGGCGAGCCTGTACTACCACGTCGCGGGCAAGCCCCAGCTGCTGCTCGAGCTGCTCGACGCCTCGGTGCGGCCGACGCTCGACGGGCTCGACGAGCTGCTCGCGGGGGAGGACCCGGTGATCGCGCTGCACGCCCTTGCCGTCCGTGACGTGCGGACGCTGCTCGAGGCGCCGCACAACCTCGCCGTGCTCTACCTGACGCCGGAGCTCGACGGCCCGGAGTTCGCCGGGATCCGCGAGGCAAGAGAGCGGCTGAGGGCGGCCTACGTGCAGCTCGCGGCACGGATCGGGGGAGTGGAGGATGCCGAGTTCCGCGGCTCCGCGTGCCTGCAGCTCGTGGAGATGGCGATCGAGCTCCGCCAACGCGACGCCGTTCCCGACGGTGCGGGGTGCCGGATCGCCGAGGCCTGCCTGCGGGTCGCCGGCGCGTCGGCATCCGATATCGACCGGGTCGCCGGGTGAGCATCCGCACCGTCGTCCGGGATCGAGCGGTGCTCGCACCGCTCGATGTGGCTGGTCGTCCGCGCCGCGTCGTGCCCTTCGTCGTCGGCTACGAGCCGATCCCCGAGGGGGTGTCGGTCGATGGCGGCAGCAGGTTCCGATTCCTGCTGGAACCCGTCACGGCCGCCGCCATCGTCTTCGACGAGGGATGGATGCTGGTCGACGGTGGGTTCGATCCGCGGCGGATCCGTGACCGCGACCTGCGCCTCGCCACCTTCGACTACGAGAACTACCTTCCGATCGTGCCCCCGGGGGATCCGCTCGTCGACCAGATCGACGAGGCGGGGCTGGCGATGCACGACCTCGCCGCCGCCGTCCTCACCCACGCGCACTTCGACCACACGGGGGCCGCGCGTCTGCTCGCGCCCGATCAGCCGCTCATCATGCAGCGCACGGAGTGGGAGCACGTCACGACGCTCGCCGACCCGCGCGCGGCATTCCTCCTGTTCGACGATCTGAATCGTGCGGGGCTGACGATCGCTCTCGTCGACGGCGATGCCGAGCTCGCACCGGGGGTGCGCGTGATCGACACCTCTGGGCACACTCCCGGACACCAGTCCGTCGTCGTCGAGGTGCCCGACCGGACGATCGTGTTCGCAGGCGATGCCGCCGACCTGCGCCACAACATCGAACACGGCGTCCGATGCGGCTCGACCGTCGGGCCCCACGGCACCGAGGCTGCGGACGCGGCCATCGACCGGCTGCACGCTCTCGACGCCGACCCTCTGGTCGAGGTGTGGCCCGCGCACGATCCCGAGTGGGGTCCGTGGCGTGCGGTGATCGACGCCCGCTGACCCTGAGGTACCGTCCGAGATCCCTTGCACGGCATAGCGATCCGCAGCGGTCACGGTCAACCACCTGGTCCATCGGTTGCTCCGGCGACATGATGTCCACGTCGGAGAGATTCCAGGGAAGGACGTGGCCATGAAGGCAACGGTGGAGGGCGACGGCGTCCGCCTGTCGCGGATCTCCCCGGACGACGCGGGCGAGGTGCTCACCGTGCAGCGCGCCGCGTTCGTCTCGGAGGCGCTGATCTACGGGTCGCCGGACATGGCGCCGCTCACCCAGACCCTCGACGAGCTGCGTGCCGAGCTGGTGACGGCCGACGGCTGGGTCGCACGTGTCGACGGTCGGCTCGTCGGAGCGATCCGCGCCAGGGAGAGCGAGGGGCTGCTGCTCATCGGCCGCATCGCGATCGCGCCGGACATGCAGGGCGAGGGCATCGGCCGGATGCTGCTCGAGGCGACGGAGCAGTCGTCGTCGGCGACGGAGGCCGAGCTGTTCACCGGCAGCCTCAGCGAGGCGAACGTGCGCCTCTACGAGTCGTGCGGCTATCGCCTCACCGAGCGGGTCGATCAGGGCGACGGCACCGAGCAGCTCTTCCTGCGCAAGCGGCTGCGGGAGACCGGGTGACGACCTGCAACACGGCGTCACAGGGAAATACCTCGCCATCCTCCCGGGTTGACCCCACCATGACTCGCATCGGAACAAGTGACCTCGACATCTTCCCGCTCTCGCTCGGCGGGAACGTCTTCGGATGGACGGCCGACCGGGATGCCTCCTTCGCCGTTCTCGACGCTTTCGCCGAGGGCGGCGGCGACTTCATCGACACCGCCGACGCCTACAGCGCCTGGGTCCCCGGCAACTCCGGCGGCGAGAGCGAGACGATCATCGGCGAGTGGCTCGCCGCGCGTAAGCCCGAGGGTGTGGTCGTCGCCACCAAGGTGAGCCAGCACCCCGACTTCGCGGGCCTCGCCGCGGCGAACGTCCGTCGCGCCGCCGAGGCCTCGCTCGGACGCCTCGGCGTCGACGCCATCGATCTCTACTACGCGCACTTCGACGACGAGTCCGTGCCGCTGGAGGAGACCGTCGGCGCGTTCGGCGAGCTCGTCGCTGATGGCCTCGTCCGTCACGTCGCGGTGTCGAACTACACCGCCGAGCGCATCCGCGGATGGATCGGGATCGCCGACCGCCTCGGTGTCGCCCGCCCCGTCGCGGTGCAGCCGCACTACAACCTCGTTCACCGCAACACGGTCGAGGAGACGATCATCCCTGTGGCCCAGGAGTTCGACCTCGGCCTCGTGCCGTACTACTCGCTCGCGAGTGGCTTCCTCACCGGCAAGTACCGCACGACGGATGCCTCGGGTCAGAGCTCGCCGCGTGCCCAGGGCGCCGCGAAGTACGCCACCGAGCAGGGCCTGCGCGTGATCGACGCCCTCCAGGAGATCGGCGACGCGCACGGCGCATCGATCGCCGCGACCTCGCTGGCCTGGCTGCGGGCGCAGCCGACCGTGGTCGCCCCGATCGCGAGCGCACGCACCGTCGAGCAGGTGCCCGACCTTCTCGCCGGCGCCCGTCTCGAGCTCACCGCCGACGAAGTCGCACACCTCAGCAGCATCTCGGAGTGGACCCCGGCGAACGCCTGACGATCTCTCCGGACGATCACCGACGCCGGCCCCACAGCCCCGGTCGCTTCGGCGGCTGGGCGTGGGGCCGGGCCTCGTTCACGAGCCGGGCGAGCTCCGGGTCGGGGTGACCGTCGAAGCGGGTGATGATCTCGGTCCACGCGCCCACGGCCTCGTGCGGTCGCCCGACCTCTTCGCCCAGGATCACGGCGCTGTTCTTGAGCGATTTGGCGACTCGGCGCTGATCCGTCAACACCGGAGACGTCGACAGCCGGGCGATCACCCCGCCGTACGCGCGGAGCGCGTCCTCCGGAGCTGTCCCGTCGTCGAGGAGGACCGCCAGGTTCCATGCCGCCTGGGAGTCGAGCTCCCGCATCGCGGCATCCGTCCGTCCGACGGCGATCGTCGAGACCTGCGCGAACGCATGCAAGGCGGATGCGCGGTCGGCCAGACGGTTCGTCGCGATGCCGAAGTGCAGCCAGGCCTGTGCGAGCAGTTCGGAGCCCACCTCGCCGTCGTGGATGCCGGCCTCGATGCTGCGCCGGGCGACGTCCGCGGCCTGTGCGTACGCACCGTCCGCGACGAGGTCGAAGGTCCGCCCGCGGAGTGCCGCGAGACCCACCAACCGGGTCTTCGGGTCCTCCGACGGGTGGGTCAGATCGAACACCCGCTCGTACAGGCGAGCGCTCTGCTCGCGCTCCCCGCGAGCGGATGCGGCGTCGGCGTCGTCGGCCATCCGTCGCGCGACGCTGTAGATCTCGTCGCGCTCGGTGTAGTCGCCGCGGCGCAGACACAGTGCGTCCCGGTTGTGCGCGGCGGTGTCGCGGACGAAATCGGGGACGCCCTGGTCTGCGAGCTGCACGGCTCGATCGGCGTCCGCCGCCGCACGCGCCTCATCCCCGCTCTCGGCGAGAGCGCGCGTGCGCGAATTGAGCGCCATGACCACGAGCGTGCGCACATCGGGATCGTCCGTCGACGGGAAACGTTGCAGGATGCTGCTCGCCCGCTCGATCGTCGTGGGCTCATCGGCCTCGGCCCAGGACCTCGCAAGAGCGAGCCCTGCCATCCGGGCGACCTCGTCGGAGTCGACACCGCCGAGCTCGTCCCACATCACGAGAGCCGCGAGCTCCCCCTCCTGCGGACGGTGGACGAGGAGCATTTCGATCAGCGACAGCCGCGCGAGCGCGACGCCCTCGCGTTCACGCTCCGTCTCGGGCATGGCACCGGCGACGACGATCCTCAGCTCATCGATCGCAGGCTCGACAGCGCCGATCTCCACGCCGAGGCGGGCGGCCTGCACGCGAGCCGAGATCTCGAGCTCGGGGGAGGCCGGATCCATGGCGGCCGTCTCCGCCAGCTCGAGGAATGCGCTGCGTGCGGCCGCGGCCTGTCCATGGTCGCGGAGCATCGACGCGAGTTGTCCTGTGAGGTGGCGCTGCGCGCTGACCGAGAGTCCCGGCCACTCCCGTGTCGCCTGCAGCACGGCGATGCCGACGCCCGGCTCGGTCATGGCGAACGTGCCGTTGTGGATGCGGTGGACCATTGTCGCCCGATCATCGGCGGCAGCCGTCGCGAAGCGCATCTGCGCCCAGGACTGATAGGCGGGAACCGCCTGCGTGGCGTCGTCGACCTCGAGCACCCGACGCCAGAGGCGGTTGCCGAGGGTCGTCGCGGCAGGGGAACGATCGTCCGACACCTCCGACAGCAACGCACGGTGGATCGGCAGCGGGTCTGTTCCCGCGAGGTGCGTATCCGCCTCCGCCGCCCAGTACCGGCCCCACAGCCGATCCAGCTCTCGCGCGTGCGGAGAGGACGTGATCTGTGCCGCGACCCCTGCGAGATCGTCGTAGCGATCCAGCGTGTGCGCCCACCGGCCCAGCGCGAGGAGGACCCTGACGGCATCCGCCGGGTCGGCCCCAGGAAGCAGCGCCTTCAGATCGTCGATGCCGTGCACGATGCTGACGATGTCGTCCGGGTCGACCGACCCCTCGATCTCGGCCATGCGCTCGTCGATGTTCATCGTGACCCCCGTCCAGAGCGTCGGCTCCCGACATGTCAGCGTACTGGCAGGATCGAGATCGACCACAGACAGGAGGCGGCCGATGACGTCGGAGCAGGATGCGGTGGCCGCGCGCAGGATCGTGGACGTGCGTTTCGAGGAGACGCGCGTCGTGCTCGAGCTTCAGGACGGTCGCCGTCTCGCCGCGCCGCTGAGCTGGGCGAGTCGTGCGGCCGCTCTGCCGAAGGCCGAGAGAGAGGCCTGGGTCCTCGTCGCGGACGGCCTCGGGGTGAACTGGCCCGCGGCCGGACAGACCTCGGCGGCCGGTGCGCTCGAGGTATGGGTCCTCGAGCAGGACGCCCTGTACGAACGAGCGCTCGCCGCGGCGAAGGACGCCGAGTGGCACGCGGATGCGCTGACTTCCGCTGATCGCGAGCTCCTCGCCCTCTGGCGCCTGGACGCTGACGTGAACAACGGGGGGTTCCTGCAGTTCCTCGGCAATTGGGGCGTGGCCGAGGTGGGTCATGCCCTCCGCGCGTTGGAGGCGATCGGCGCACTCCGCTCCCACGCCCTGGTGACCGACGCCTGGAACCTCGTGCGCCCCCTCGCCGAGAGCGATGACGTGAACAGCATCGACGATCTGATCCGCGCGCTCGGAGATGACGGCCGATCGCGCCTCGACGAGATCGACGAGGCGTACTGGGACGACCCCGACGGGATGCCGCGACTAGTGACGCTGCACTACGGCCCGGCCCCGTCGGCACCGGTGTGAGCGCCGCGCTGCTCGGAGAACCGCGCCTCTCGGAGAACCGCGCCTTTCGGAGAGCCGCTCAGGCCGCCGGAGGCTGGTCCTCGACGAGGCCGAGCCGGAACGCGAGGATCACCGCGTGCACGCGGTCCCTCGCACCGAGCTTGGCCAGCACCCGGCCGACGTGCGTCTTGACCGTGGACTCGCTCACGTAGAGCTCCTCCGCGATCTCGGCGTTGCTGAGTCCTCGGGCGATCGCGAGGAAGACGCCCCGCTCGCGCTCGGTGAGGGACTCGACCGCCGCGGATGCCGCAGGGGTGCGCTCCTGCCCGCCGACACCGACCCGATCGAGGAGCACCCGGGTGATCCGCGGAGACAGCACGGCATCACCACGATGCACCGCGCGCACTGCGGACAGCAGCTCGTGGCGGTGAGCGTCCTTCAGCAGGAAGCCGCTGGCGCCGGCTCCGATCGCGCCGAACGCGTACTCGTCGAGATCGAAGGTCGTCCAGACGAGTACGCGGGTCGACGGGTGCTCGTGGACGATGGCCTCGGTCGCGGCGATGCCGTCGAGGCCCGGCATCCGCACGTCCATCAGGACGACGTCCGGATGCAGCACCGCGGTCTGCGCGATCGCCGATCGGCCATCGGAGGCTTCTCCGACGACCACCAGGTCGTCCTCCGCCTCGATCACCATGCGGAAGCCCAAGCGGATGAGCTCCTGGTCGTCGACGAGCAGCACACGGATCGGGATGGTCATGACTCGTGGTCCTTCGTCTGGGGAGGGAGTTCGGCGCGCAGCAGCCACCGGCCTGAGGGGTCGACGCCGTGCGTGAGGGATCCTCCGGCGTGCGCGACCCGCTCTCGCAGCCCCTGCAGGCCGTAGCCCGGCACATGCCCGGCCTCGGCGGCGACGACGCCGTCGTTGGCGATCTCGACGGTCGTCGCGCGGAGAGAGCGGTCGATGCGCACTGCGACGGCGCTCGCTCGTGGAGCGTGACGCATGGCGTTGGTGACCCCCTCCTGCACCAGACGCGAGATCGCATGCTCGATCGCAGGCTCGGATCCGGACGGCCCGGTGGACACCAGGGTCACGGGGAAGCCCGCCTGCTGCGCATGGCGCACGGTCTCCTCCGGCGCGGGAGCGGTCAGTGGACCGAGGGGTGCGGGGGCATCGTCGTCGCGCAGCACGCCCAGCATCGCGCGCATCTCTCCCAGCGCCGAGCGGGCGGTGTCCGCGGCAGCCGTGGACGCGGCCCTGGCGCGAACGGCATCCGTCGTCGCCGCCGCGCCTTCCGACAGCGCCACGATCACCGTCAGGGAGTGCGAGACGATGTCATGCATCTCTCGCGCGATGCGTGCCCGCTCGGCGGCGGCGGCGAGCCGAGCCTGCTGATCGCGTTCGACGAGCAGCTGCCGCGAGCGGTCGATGATCGCCGCCAGGTAGCGTTTGCGGCCGCCGACGTTGATGCCGATCAGCGTGCCGATCAGGCCGACCACGAGGTTGCCGAGCACACCGTTCGCGGCGGCTTGCAGGTCGATGGGACCTGCTGCCATCAACATCGCGGAGACGGCCGAGACCCCGGCCAACCCGGCACCGAGACCGGCCCAGGCCAGGCGGGTCGAGCCGTACACGGCGAGGGAGTACGCGGCGACCGTCACCATCGGCGTTCCGCCGGGAGTGCCGAGGAAGAGGAAGAGGACTTCGGTCGCGAATGCTGCGGTGAAGGGGATGAGAGGATGCCGTCGGCGCAGCGGGATCGCCGCGCACGAGAGAAGCACCGAAAGCCCGATCAGCACGGCGAGGACGGTGCGGAGGGGCTCGGGCAGCTCGGGCCCACCGAGCCGAGCGGGGGCGGAGGACAGCACCAGGCAGACGAGCGCGATGAGAATGTCGGTGAACAGCGGATGCCGGGCCCAGTAGCGCCGAAGGGCGCCGGGGGGACGCGGAAGCCGCAGCCCGTCGTCCTCGGGGACGACGACGCTGCGGCCACCGGACTTCGTCACGGAGCGACTCTACGCGTCGCGCGTGCGCAGCACGGTCCAGGCGCCGAGGAGTCCCGCGGCGACCCACCCGGCGAGCGTGAGGTACGCCACGGGCTCGTCGAGCCCGCTGCCAGGGAGGATCGCGCTCTGCGCGGCGACCATGGGCAGGTACTGCGCGGCATCCGACACCCACTGCCACGACTCGCCGGCGATGCCGAACATGCTCGACACGACAGGGAGTACGAAGAGCAGCCCGACGGTCGCGGCGATGGCGCCGGCGCCGGAGCGGATGATGAACCCGAACCCGACGCCGATCAGGGCGAACACCGCCATCGCGACGGAGGCGGCCAGGATCGGCTGGAACGAGGCAGCGGGGTCCGACCAATCGATGCTCTGATCACGCGAGGCGACGATGCCCGAGACGGCGAGGGCCGCGGCGAGGAAGATGATCACCGACGACACGAACAGGAACACCGCGAGCACGATCGCCTTCGCGGCCAGCACCGTGCCGCGCACCGGCGTCGCGGCGAACGTCGAGCGCACCATGCCCGTCGAGTACTCGCCGGTGACCGAGATCGCCCCGAGGACGCCGGCGAGCAGCATCGTGAATTGGATGGGGGAGACGACGGCCTGGATCGGCGCGAAACCCGGGATGTCGACGGCCTGCGCGATGAGCACGGCGATGCCGACGGTGAGTACGGTGACGATCGCGATCGACCACCAGGTCGAGCGGAGCGTCGCCAGCTTGATCCACTCGCTGCGCACGGTGCGCAGGAGAGAGGAGCGGTAGGGGTTCGTGGTGCGCACGCGCACGGCCGGCGCGGGTGCGGTCTGGACGGCGGTCATGAGATCTCCTTCGTGCGGTACTCGACGGCGTCGCCGGTGAGCGCGAGGTACGCGTCCTCGAGAGAACCGGTGGTCGGGGTGAGCTCGTGCAGCGGGATGCCGCGGTCGGCGGCGAGATCCCCGATGCGCGAGGCGGCGAGACCCGTGATATCGAGCAGATCGGGCTCGGCGCTGACGATCTCGATGTCGGGTCCGGCGAGCAGGGCGGCGAGGTCGGCGGCGCGCGGGGTGCGCACGCGCACTCTCGTCGTCGTCCACGCGCGCACCAGATCGGGCAGCGCCGCGTCCGCGAGCACGCGCCCGCGGCCCATGACGATCACGTGATCTGCGGTCTGCGCCATCTCGCTCATCAGGTGGCTCGACAGCAGCACGGTCCGGCCCTCCGAGGCGGCGTGACGAACGAACTGCCGTACCCAGCGGACACCCTCAGGGTCGAGTCCGTTGACGGGCTCGTCGAGGATGAGTGTGTGCGGGTCGCCGAGCAGAGCGGCCGCGATGCCGAGGCGCTGTCCCATACCGAGCGAGAACTTGCCCGCGCGCTTGCGCGCCACCGCCCCGATCCCCGCGAGATCGATCACTTCGTCCACGCGCGAGGAGGGGATGCCGTGCGTCGCCGCCATGGCCCGCAGGTGGTCGCGGGCCGTGCGGCCGGTGTGCACGGCCTTCGCATCGAGCAGCACGCCGACCTCGGTGAGCGGCGCTCGCAGCTTCCGGTACTCCTGGCCGGCGACCGTGGCGCGCCCCGCCGTCGGGCGGTCGAGGCCGACGATCATGCGCATGGTCGTGGACTTGCCGGCGCCGTTCGGCCCGAGGAAGCCTGTGACGCTTCCGGGCCGGACGGTGAACGACACGTCCTGGACGGCTGTCTTGTCTCCGAACCTCTTGGTGAGGCCTTCCGCTGTGATCATGCCTTCGACGCTACGAGCGCGGAGGGCGGCGGCGCGTCCTCCTCAGGTACCGTCTCCGGCGCCGGGCATCCTCCGTGAGAACGATCTACTCGTCGACGAACTCGAAGGTCATGTCCTCCGGGGCCGGTCCCCACGGAGACCAGATCACGTCCGGATCGTAGACGTCGACGCCGCGCTCAGTGATAGCTCCTGAGGCGTATCCGTCGGCGTCCATTGCACGGAAGGTCATCCAGTACCAGCCCCACGAGTCCATCCGAAGGCGCTTACGCACGATGCCGTCATCATCGAGCACGATCAGGGCTGACGGGCCTGCCATCGATCCGACATGGACTGTGCCGTTCGGCGGGCCGGCGATCTCGACCACGAGCCCTGTCGTGCTGGCCTCGGACACCAGCATGTCTTCGAAACCGGTCAAGCCTTCGAAGCCCGTGACGTCCACCGGCATCACGGTGAAGGATCCTGACGTCGCGGACGACTGCTCGACCTCGTCGTAGGCCCAGGCGCGATAAGCGTAGGTGCCCGCCGGCAGCTGCAGTCCCCGGGGATCGAAGGTCCACGTGCCGTCTTCCGCTACGGCGGGCGCGTATCGCTCCTCCTCCATCTCGACGACGACGGCAGATCCGGGCGAGGCGGTGCCGCCGATCACAGGAGCGAAGTAGCCGGAGACCTCGGTCGGTGTCGAGACGCCCGGCGTCAACGGCGTCTCGGGGTTCGGTTCCTCGGTCGGGTCGGGAGCATCGTCGGGGGCCGTCGTCGGGCGGTCAGGATAGGTGGGGTACGCGGCATCCGGATCCTCGACGAGGTCGACGGAGTCGACCGTCGGATCGTCGACGAAACGCCCGGTGCGCGGCGGCGCCGGGTCCGGGTCGGTGTCGACGACGGGATCGGGGGACGGCTGAACGCCGCCGGCGTCCAGCTGGGGGGTGGCAGGCCCCACGGGCTGGGCAGTGGAGGCCGCCGGCTTCACGGTCTCGGAGAGTGCCGCCGTGGGGTCCGAGCTCGCAGGACTGGTCAGTGTCAGCAACGAGGCGAAGAGGATGCCGCCGATCGTGAGCGCGCTGGCGCCGCCGAGGAGCCAGCTGCCGATTCCGATCCCGCTTCCCGTGAGCAGGAGAGCCGCGGCCGCCGTACCAGGGGCCAGTGCCGTGCCGGAGGGGATCGCGACGCCGAGGGCGCCGAATCCGACCGCCGAGAGCGTGACGCTCTGCAGGCGACGCGCGTCACTGCGGAGCGTGATCAACAGGTCGCTGCACGTGGTGCAGGTCGTGAGGTGCGTCGAGACCTCGGCCTGGAGCGCGGCGTCGTCCGGCTCGGTCAGGTGTCGCGGGAGCAATCGGGCGACGTGGGTCTCGTCGAGCCTCAGCGCGACGGGCACCTGGCGGGTGAGCCACTGCAGTTTCAACCCGGAACGGGCGCGTCTGTGCAGTGCAGAGACGGCGTTCGGCTTGATGCCGAGCTCTTCGGCGATCACGGGGCGGGCTACCTCGGCGACCTCGGACAACCACAGCACCCGCTGCCAGCGCTCAGGGAGCTCCTGGAAGGCACCCAGCAGGTCGTTCGCGCTCGCCTCGCGTTCGACGAGGCTCAGCGCATCACGGAAGTCGACATCGTCCGCCTCGACGGTGTCATCGACGCGCTGCTCCTCCTTGCGCCACCGGATGGCGGTGTTGCGCATCACGGCCTTCAGGTACGCGAAGAACGCGAAATCCGGGCCCTTGCCCGACGTCGTCACCTGCTGGTAGACGGCGAGGAACGCTTCGGAGACGAGGTCCTCGGCGCGGGAGCGGTAGGTGCGGTTGGCGTAGCGGAGCGCAGCACCGACGTGTCGCTCCCACAGCACGACGTAGCTCGCCTGATCGCCGTCTCGCAGCTGACTCAGCAGCTCGGCGTCCGTACGCGAATCCTCCACGATCTCCCTCTCCGAAGACGCACGCTCCTCCCCAGGAGCAGCCGAGCGGAGAACGTGTGAACACCGATCGGTTGAACGACTATTCACATGATAGGAGCAAGGGTCGCTCGAATGGCCACGAACTCGTCATCCGTCGCCGCTGAAGCAGGGCGCAGCCCCCTCGGACACCCCCAAGCATCCATCAGGGTCCAACCCGATCGAGGAGGGGGCTGCGCGGGGCAGTCACGGAGGGAGAGCTCCGGAAGACGTACCCACCTGGAAGGAGTCGGACACGGCGCGGAAGTGACGCGGTTCGGAGCAGAAAACGCAGAAATCTCGTTCGTCGTGCGTACAGGACCTTCGAATCCCGTCTTCATCACGCCGATCGGTGTGCTTAGCCCCCGACGGGGGTCAGAACCGGCCGGTCTCCGCGGGGCTCCGGGCCGTGGGCCATACTCTGATCCCGTCGCAGCGACGCGAGCACCCCACGGATCGCCCCCAGCGATTCGCTCCATCGCTGCGTCTTCATACAGCGTCATCGCTGGGCACGGCCTCCCGACCATTCCCCTTCCCACGGTCATCGGAGGCCGTGTCTGCGAGAGGCTGGAGGAAGTCGTGTCTACGAGCGGCTAGAGGAGCTCGTCGATCGCGGCAGGGTCGACCGGAAGCGCGTCCTTCGTATCGGACTCGGCGACGAGATATCCCTCCGCCCATGCGATCCGCGCGAGCTCGAGCTTGGTCCGCGCGGGGCGCCCGGCGATCGTGAACTTGTCACGGACGCGCTTGAGGTACTTGCGCGCGGTGTCGTGCTTCACACCGATGCGGTCGGCGACTTCGGCGATGGTGAGGCCCGTCGCGTACAGGGCGAGTGCTCGCTCCTCTTGCCGGCTCAGCCGCAGAGCCTCCCCGCTGCCGTGGATCGCGGTCTGCGCGCGTGCAGTGATCAGGGGGCTTCCGCTCAGCGCGGCATCCGCTGTGAGGAGGAAGTCCTCCTCGGTGTCGCTGGTCGAGGCGACGGCGTCGATGCCGAGCTCGATCATGCGACGGGCGGTGTTGCGGTTGCGCAGAGACGAGAGCACGGCGATCCGCATCCCCGCGTCGCGCAGCGCGACGATCACGTCGAGATCCCGAGCGGTATCGTTCTCGGCCGGCACGTCCAGCACCAGCAAGTGGGGCCAGCGGGTGCGATCCGCGCGCTGAAGCCATGCTATGAACTGGCGGAGGGAGCCGCCGGTGTGAACGATCTCGAGCCCGAGTTCATCTGTGAGCAATTGCGAGGCCCGCATCCGTTGCAGAACGACTTCTTCCACGACTGCCGCTCGCCGAACCCGACGCCCATCGACACGGTTGCTCCGCATCGGTACCTCCCACGACTCTCGGAGGCACCGTCCGGCAAATGAGTTGACCCCAGCGGGCGTCGGATATCAGTGCTCCGTCACATTGGTAGTGCGCCTGAGCCGTGAGAAGTGACGCGGGGGTCAATTCTGACCCCTAAAAGGGGTCACATTGGCGGGATATTGCCCCGCGGTGATACCTGATGTTGCCCCCTAAAGGGGCGCTTGTATATCGATTCCATTGAATCGGCTGAAAGCGCGCCTAGGCTCCCAACCACGCGCCGGCGAGAGCGTCCGCGCTCCATGACGTAGGGGAGACACCATGGGGAAGACTTCACGACGATCAGCACGAAGGATCGTGAGCGGCGGTGCGGCCCTCACCGCCGCCGTTCTCGCTGCCGCCGGACTGGTGGTGCCGGCCGCCGTTGCGGCGCCGGGCGACGGTGTACTGACTGTAGAGATCAACCGCGACTTCTCCGGTGACGGCGTGTACGACGCGGCATATGACCCCGGTCAGGCGGGCGTCGGCGTCACCCTGACGGACGGCACGACGTCGGTCGGCCCCGTGGTCACAGACGGCGATGGCCGAGCCACGTTCGACCTCGGCACGCTCGCCGGTGACAGCTTCCGGATCGATGTCGCCATCACCGATCCCGATCTCGACTACCTCCAGCCCGCGCCTGCGGCACCCGCAACGACGCCCAACGCGTTCCGCAGCACCACCACATTCGTCGACGGCAGCACGCAGACGGTGCACATCGGCGTCTGGAACCCGAACACCTACGCCCCGAAGAATCCCAAGGTCGCCGTCGCCCAGCAGGTCGACCAGGCGGCAGCGGACGCCGTGCGCTCGCTGATGATCACGGACTGGGACAACCGGGGGCCGTCGACGATGTCCGACGCATCGAACACCGCGGGCATCACGACGATCGCGAACCAGGGCGAGACCGGCACGGTGTTCGGCATCGCGTGGGACTACCGGAACGACGCGCTCTTCACCGCCGCCTATGCGAAGGCGTCCACCGCGTACGGTCCCGGAGGACCTGGCGCGATCTACCGCACCGACAGTGCGGCCCTGGGGGTCGGCAACACCTCGCTCTGGGCCACTGTGCCGAACGCCGGCACCTCGGTGCACCAGACAACCACCGGATATGACGACGCGTTCTACTACGCCGCAAGTCGCGAGGGCCTCGGCGGCCTCGCGCTCTCCGACGACGGCAGCACGCTCTACACAGTGAACCTCAACGATCGCCAGCTCTACAGCTTCGACACCGCGACTGCCGCGCCGGGGCCGGTCGTACCGATCGCAGACCCCGGTTGCGTGAACGGCGAGTGGCGTCCCTTCGCTGTGGCTGTGCGTGACGGCAAGACATACGTCGGCGGCGTCTGCGACGCCTCTGACAGCCTGTCGCGCGCGGACCTCGACGCGTATGTCCTTCAGTTGGACGGCACGTCGTTCACGACCGTGTTCACGCATGGACTCGACGCCGCCCGCGGCGGACAGAACTACACCGACCCCACCGGCAACCTCTCGGGGCCTGGCGTCGCGACGCACTGGAACGCCTGGCGGAACACCTGGGACCCGGACGTCGCCGACTACAACGTGGTCCGTAGGTCCCCGCTGTACCCGACTCCCGTGCTGACATCGCTCGCGTTCGAGAACGACGGCTCGCTCATCCTCGGATTCCGCGACCGGAACACCGACACCCTCGTCTCCAATGGTTTCGAACCCACCGGACAACCCGATGCGCGAAAGGTCGGCGGCCAGATCACCGGCGGAGATATCAACAAGGTCTGCCTGACGAACGGCGTCTACGAGTGGGAGGGCACCGGATCCTGTGCGAACAACTCCCTCACGACGTTCAACGGTGGCGAGCCGGCCGGGCGCGTGGAGTACTTCCCCGGTGAGTTCGTGCTCGGATCCACACGCTACGGCGCAGGGGTGACTGTCCGTCACTTCGAGAACTCCATGGGCGGGGTGCTGCTGAACCCGCGCGAGGAGGACGTCCTCAACACCACGATGGACCCGACCGGCATCTACAACACCGGCGGCCTCGGTTTCTACGACCGGGCGACGGGAGCGGGTCCCGGTAACGATCCGCTCGCTCGAGGCCTGATCATCGCGGGAAACGAGACGATCAATTTCGGCAAGGGCAGCGGCCTCAGCGCCGTGAGCATGCTCGCGGAGCAGGCCCCGATCCAGATCGGCAACCGCGTCTGGTACGACGCGAACCATGACGGGGAGCAGGATGCGGCCTCCGATGAACCCGGCATCCCCGGTGTCGTCGTGCGGCTCTACGCGGCCGATGGAGTGACCGTTCTCGCGACCACCACGACGGACGAGAACGGCGAGTACTACTTCGGCGGCGAGGGCGGTTATCCGCTCGAACTCGGAGTCGACTACGTTGTCGAGTTCGACGTCACGGGTGTCGACCCGTCAGGTCTTCCTGGATCCCCGACGATCGATCAGCTCGCCTTCACTCTCGTCCGGGACGACGACGCGGGGCCGGTCCACGACTCCGACGCGACGCCCACCGTCGGCAACCCGCTGATCGGACGCACGACCGTCACGGCGCCCGACCAGCCTGGTGAGGTCGATCACACCATCGACGCCGGAATCTGGCCGCAGATCGGTGCGATCGATATCGTCAAGTACGACGGACGGCAGGACGCCTCGGCGAACCCGGTGGACGGTCCGGATGCTGTGGACGGCGAGTACGGCGGTCCGACTCCGGGCGACTGGGCGGCCGGCGTGGACGCGGACACCCAGGACGACGCGGTCGAGTACCCGGTCACGGGCGGCACCACGGGCTCCCAGCCCGTGAGTATGATCGTGACCAACACGGGCTCGACGCCGCTCACCGACATCACGGTCTCCGACCTCACCCTGCAGGGACCCGCGCTGACCGGCCTCACCTGCGACTTCTCCGCGGTGGGCGGCGCCGAGACGGGGACGACCTGGGCCGGTCCTTTGGCTCCCGGGGAGCAGTTCTCCTGCGTCGGCCAGGTCGAGATGGGCTGGGATGAGGTGCACAATGACATCGCCTCGGTGTCGGCTCAGCCGGTCGATGAGAACGGCGAGGACATCGACGGCACCGTCGGCGACGAGGACGGCTACTGGGCCGTGACGCCGGAGCAACCGGTGCTCGTGCCCGGTATCGACATCGTCAAGTACGACGGTCGTGCCGAGGCGCCGGAGAACCCGGTCGATGGTCCGGATGCGGTGGACGGCGAGTACGGCGGTCCGACTCCGGGCGACTGGGCGGCCGGCGTGGACGCGGACACCCAGGACGACGCGGTCGAGTACCCGGTCACGGATGGGACGACGGGCCCGCAGCCAGTGCGCATGATCGTGACGAACACGGGAGAGGCCGTGCTGACGGATGTCAGTGTCGCGGATCTCACTCTGTCGGAGCCGGCGTTGACGGATCTGACGTGTGACTTCTCGCCGCTCGGTGGCCCGGCGACGGGTACGAGCTGGGAGGGGCCGTTCGCTCCGGGTGCGCAGTTCTCCTGTGTCGGTCAGGTCGAGCTGGTCTGGGGTGAGGTGCACAACGACATCGCCTCGGTCACCGCGCAGCCCTTGAACGTCGATGGCGAGCCCTTCGGCGAGCAGATCGGTGATGAGGACGGCTACTGGGCGATCACCCCGGGTGAGCCCGGCATCGACATCGTGAAGTACGACGGTCGTGCCGAGGCACCGGAGAACCCGGTCGACGGTCCGGATGCCGTGGACGGCGAGTACAGCGGCGAGACACCCGGTGACTGGGTCGCCATCGTCGATGCCGACACAGAGCAGGACGCCGCGCAGTACGGCGTGACGGATGGCACGACGGGCCCGCAGCCGGTGCGCATGATCATCACGAACACCGGCGGCGCCGTGCTGACCGATGTCAGCGTCGCGGACCTGACTCTGTCGGAGCCGGCGTTGACGGATCTGACGTGTGACTTCTCGCCGCTCGGTGGCCCGGCGACGGGTACGAGCTGGGACGGCCCGTTCGCTCCGGGTGCGCAGTTCTCCTGCGTGGGTCAGCTCGAGATGGGCTGGGGCGAGGTGCACAACGACATCGCCTCGGTCACCGCGCAGCCCGTGAACGGGGATGGCGAGCCCTTCGGCGAGCCGATCGGCGATGAGGACGGCTACTGGGCGATCACGCCCGAGGAGCCGGTCACGCCCGGCGTTCCGGCCGTCGACATCACCAAGCGCCAGGCGTACACCGGTCTCGAAGCCGACACTGCCGAGACCGCGATCGTGGCGAAGGCCGGCGAGAAGGTCGCCGTGCAGATTCCGGTGACCAACACGGGAGCGGTCGATCTGTTCGCGGTGGTCGTGTCCGACAAGACGGACTCGGGACCTGCGATGACCGACTTCACCTGCGTGTTCCCCGACGGATCGATCGGCCGTGCGGTCGACGGCGCCGTGCGCTGGGAGGCCACCTTCGCGGATCCGGGCATGGCGTGGCAGCCGGGGATCAGCTTCACCTGCACCGGGGTCGTCACGCTGAGCGCCGGTCAGACCCACGCCGACACGGCATCGGTGTCGGCCGTGGCGGCCGACGGCACGGTCCTGACGGACTCCAACGCGTTCCACGTGCGGGTTCCGGCTCCGGGCCTCGCCGTCACCGGCGGCACCGTCGCGATCGGCACGATCGTCCTCGCGATGCTCATGCTCGGTGGCGGGCTGGTGCTGATGCGGATCCGTCGACGCTCCGCGCGGAGCTGATCAGTGCAGAGCTGAGCCGAATCGGTGAAAAGGGTGATGCCCCGGTCGATCCTCGACCGGGGCATCACCCTTCGTGTGTCAGTTCGGGGAGCGCCCGAAGGTCGTCGGGTCGACCGGGCGTCGCGCCCGCGGGAGCTTCTCGACCACGAGGAGGTACGACTCGGTGACCAGCTCGGCGACGAGGTCGCGATCGAGTGACGGTCCGGGAGTGAGTGTGATCCAATGCTTCTTGTTCATGTGGTAGCCCGGGATGATGTCGGCGAAGGCTTCTCGCAGCGCCACGGCGTCATCGGGATCCGACTTGAGGGTCACGCGTCCGGAGCCGTCGAGCGGGATCAGCAGGAAGACCAGCCCCCGCACCTTGTAGACGTCCCACTCGGGCCCGAAGGGGTTCTCGCGGGCCGCCCCTGGGAGTTCCTCGGTGCGTGCGGCGGCGGTCGATATCAATTCAGCGGCGTCCATGTCGTCTGTCCGCACACTCAGAAGAGCCGCTCGGCGCCCTTGTCGTCCGCGCGCGGCACGGCCGTGACGTGGTCGTCGAGGGATGCCGCAGCCAGCAGCGCCTCGTCGATGAGCTCACGGTCGCCCTGCGCGGTCAACCACTCCCGTGCGAAGTCGGTCGGGATCAGCACCGGCATCCGATCGTGCACCTCGGCGAGGTGCGCGGGCGCCGGTCGCATGACGATCGAATAGCAGGTGAACCATTCGCCGTCGGCGGTGCGACCACGCTGCGTGACGGCGGCCATGCCGAAGAGCGCACCGCCGTTCACGCCGAACTCGTGCCAGGTGCGAGAGGGCTTCTGCATCTCGTACCAGCCGGTCGCCGGGACGAGGGCACGTGAGCGGAGGCTGCCCGGTCGATCCTGCAGGCGCTCCGACCGCGTGTTGATCGACGGGAAGCGGGCGGGCGCACCGTCGACCAGGAAACCCCACCATGCGGGTTCGACGATGCTCTCGCCCTCGCGGTCGAGCACGAGCGGGTTGAGGTTGCGCAAGTTCTTGCCCGTAGGCCGCAGCGTCTCTCCGGCGTTCCGCTCACCCCACGATCTCAGGGCCTCGAGCACTGCCTCCTCGGAGGGCGAGAGCAGCTGATCGTCGGTGAAGCTGCCGGTGGAGCGCATTATTGAGGTGAGCATTATGCGTTCTGGCGATGGGGCTGTGTGTGGGTCTTGCAGAGGGTGCGGATCCAGCCGTGGGATGTGATCTGTTGGCCGGGCTGTCCGCATTCTTCGCAGATGCTGGTGCTCTGGTCTTCGGCGTCGCGGATGATTTCGTTGAACGTCATCTGGAGGTCGACCTCCTCGCTGTCTTCGGGGCGGGCGTAGTAGCGCAGGCTGCCGTACTTGGTCTTGCATTGCTCGACGACATAGCCCGGTGAGAGTCGCGCGAGTTGCATGTCGAGGCGAGTGATGAGGTCGAACCAACCGGGGCCGACGTCGATGGTCTCTGCCCAGGCTTCTCCGATGCGGTCGGCGATAGCTTGGACCTCGGGTGGCAGGTTGCTCATGGTCAGATCTCGGTGGGGGCGTCGGCGGCGATCGAGTCGGTTTCGTTGATGAACGCGAGGAACCGCCGCCCCTTGTCCGACGTGCGTGCGGCGAAGATGCCTTGCGCAGTCATCATCGTTGTCAGTGGGATGGAGGCCAGCCCATTGCGGTCGAGATCGGCAGCGGCCTGCTTGACCGGACCGTCCCAAACATTCGGGTGGACATTAAGTGCGGACCCGAGGGGCCCGTCGATACCGCCCATCATGATGTTCGCGTGCTGCTGGTAGAGATCTCGTGCTTGGAGCCAGCCTGTCGGGTCGGTGAAGTAGTGCAGCAGCCAGATGTGGAGAGCGTCGAAATCGTCGACGAGGCGGGTGAACTGCTCGCGCTCGGTCGCGGCGAAGGGAGCCCAGCTGCCGCCGTTCGCGACAGCAGCAGCGAGACGTTGACGCTTCTGCTGGCTCGCGGTCTCGGCCGCGGCGCGTTGCGCGCGGGTGACCGCGGCGATGAACTCGTCCGAGCCGATGACGTCCTCGATCGTGGTGGACTCGTCGAGCTGCTCGAGCGCGGTCGTGAGTGCGCGGGCGATCGCGACGTTGAACTCATGCTGGCGTTGCGCCTGCCGGCTCTCGAGAGCGTGCGCAAGCGTCTCGGCTGCGAGCGGGCCGAGGACGGGGATAACCGACAGGGCCGCCTTCCCCGCGAACGCGAGAGTGTCCTCGGCAGGTTCGTGGGGAGGGATGAGGTCATCGAGATCTGTCATGTTCCCATGATGGATCATGGTGCAGACACCGCGGCCAGAGTGTTGTGACCGCGGGGTTGACGTCGGAGTGCTGTCACCCCCTATGTTCAGAATGAGAGCGAGTCTCCCGGGCTGGGGTGTCGTCGAGCGACCAGTCTTGACTCGCGACCGTTGAACCCCCTTAATGTGAAACTGAGCGCGTGTCGCGCACTCGCAGCGACCGGATCGTCGTATGGTGTCACTGCGCGATATTCGTGTGCCTAGCCCGGTCCTGGACCGGGCTTTGTTGTTCCCGGGCGGCATGTCGCTCTCGTCGTGAGTGTTTGCCGCCCCTAGCGTCAGAGTGTCCGGAACTCGTCGCTCCTGACATCCGTGCCCGGCCAGGCCCGTTCCTCGAGCGGGCCTTTCTTGTGCCTGCTGGCCTCTTAGCTCCGCAGCGGATCCCTGCTGCGGTCCCGCTCGCCCATTGGCGAGCACCACCCCTGAGGGGAGGTCGCTTGATGACGTTGCTGAACGACATCACGACGTTCCTCGCTTCGCTGACAGGTCTGGTTCTTGCCGTGAACCAGACCATCTCCTTGCTCCGTAAGCCGACTGGCAAGCGGAAGCGCAAGGGCAACCGTCGGCGTCGCTAGGAGCCTCGAAAAAGCGTCAAATCGCCAATGGTTAAGGAGAACTCTGCCCAAAATCAGGCCCCAGAATGGCGCTTACCCGCGCGGTGCCCTTGTTGATGGGGTCAGGCAGCAAGGATCTCGTCACGGAGGCGGGCGGTGACCGCGTCGCGGAGCGGGCGGACGTTCTCCGGGGTCCAGTCCGTCGGGTCTGGGAACGACCATTCGAGGTAACGACCCGCGGGTGCTGCAGGCAGGGAGAGCCCGGGCTTCATCGCGACGACGATGTCCGCCGTGGCGAGATCCTCGGGAGTGACAGCTCGGGGGATGCGGCTCGTGATGTCGAGGCCGAGCTCGGCGATCGTCGCCGCGATCGCGGGGTTCACCGTTTCCGCGGGTGAGGTTCCGGCGGAGGTGACGGTGTAGTCGCCGGGCGCGAGGATCTCGAGCAGGGCTGCGCCGAGTTGGGAGCGGCCGGCGTTGTGCTGGCAGAGGAACAGGACGGTGGGGGTGCTCATGCGGGTGCTCCAAGCAGTGCGGGAAGGGAACGGGTCCAGGCCTGGGTCGCGACTTGGACGGCGTCCCAGGGTGATCCGAGCGGGGGCGTGTAGGAGAGATCGAGGTCGGAGACCTCCGCAACCGTGAGGCCCGCGTGCAGGGCGGTGGCGAACGTGTCGACGCGTTTCGCGGTCTCGGTGCCGAGCCTGCCGACCAGCTGCGCGCCGAGGAGACGCCCGGTGCTGGTGTCGCCGGTGATCCGGAAGGTGATGGGCTGCGCGCCCGGGTAGTAGCGCTTGTGGTCATCCGCGGCCGACTGGACCGTCGCCGGGGAGTAGCCGGCCACCGCGGCGTCCTGATCGCGCAAGCCGGTGCGGGCCGCGACCAGGTCGAAGACCTTCACGACCTGGGTGCCGACAGACCCGGTGAACCGGGCGCGCCCGCCGATCGCGTTCTCTCCGGCGACCCGCCCCTGCTTGTGCGAGGTCGTGCCCAGCGGCAGGTAGGTGGTGCCGAGAAGTCGGTGGTGGGTGATGATCCCGTCGCCGGCGGCGAACACGTGCGGGAGACCGGTGCGCATCTGCTCGTCGACGACGACCGCCCTGCCCGCGCCGAGGGTCGCGCCGGCGGCTTCGAGGAGGGCGGTGTTGGGGCGGACGCCGACGACGGCGAGGACCAGGTCCGCGGTGTGCGTGACGGGCTGCCCGTTCCGGGTGCCGGTGACGACGAGCCCTGCGGAGGTCTTCTCGACTCCGGCGACGAGGGTGCCGGTGTGGACGTCGACGCCGTGCTCCTCGAGTTCGGTGCGGACGAGACCGGCAAGTTCAGGGTCGAGGGTGGAGAGAACCTCGGGTCCGCGCTGCAGCTGCGTGACCTGCATGCCGCGTGCCGCGAACGCCTCCGCCATCTCCAGGCCGACGTAGCCTGCGCCGATGATGATCGCCGACGCCGGGTTCCGTTCGGTGAGGTGCCGGTCCAGGGCGAACGTGTCGCCCATCGAGTGGATGACGTGGACCCCGTCTTCGGGGCCAAGCCGGTCGAGCCCGGCGATGCCCGCGTGGGAGGGGAGCGCCCCGGTGCCGACGACGAGCTCGTCGTAGGCGATCGTCGACTCGACGCCCGCCTGGTCGCGGACGGTGAGGCGGCGGCCGGGGACGTCGATGCTCGTGGCGAGCGTGTTCAGCCGCAGCTGCATGCCGGTCGCTTCCAGGTCCGCGTGGGTGCGGTGTGCGAGGGACTGCCAGGGTGCGACCTCGCCGGTGAAGTAGTAGGGGATCCCGCAGATCGAGTAGTTCGGGTAGGCGTCCGCGACGATCACCGTCACCTCAACCTCTGGGTCGAGTTCCCGGGCGCGGAGGGCGGCGGAGATGCCGGCATCGCTGCCGCCGATCACGGCGATATGGGTCATGCGAGAGACTCCTTCGAAACGGCGGCCGCGGGATGCGAGCCGACCGGGGCGGGCGGCGGGGTGAACAGGACGACGGCCGCGGCGACGCCAATCGCTGCGCCGAGGATCTGGGCGGCGAAGAACGGCGGGACCGAGGTGGGGGCGATGCCGGCGAACGTGTCGGTGAAGACCCGCCCGATCGTGACTGCCGGGTTCGCGAACGACGTCGACGACGTGAACCAGTAGGCCGCACCGATGTAAGCCCCGACCGCGGCCGCGATCACCGGCAGGGTCTGCCCGGCGCGGGTGAGGCCGGTGATCAGCAGCACCAGGCCCGCGGTGGCGACGGCCTCGCCCAGCAGCGTTCCCGCGCTGACCCGTTCGGTGGTCGCGATCGCGGTGGGGACCTGGAACATCAGGTTCGCGAGCACCGCCCCGCCGATCCCGCCGACCACCTGCGCGACGATGTAAACGATGAGCTCTCGGCCGCGCAGCCCGGTGCGGGTGCGGCGTCCGAGGATCGTGTCGGCGGCGGAGACGACGGGGTTGAAGTGCGCGCCGGAGACCGGGCCGAGCAACAGGATCAGCACCGCGAGACCGAACACCGTCGCCGTCGAATTCTCCAACAGCTGCAGCCCGACATCGGCCGACAATTCCTGCGCGGCGATCCCGGACCCGACGACGACCGTCACCAGCAGCCCGGTGCCCAGGAACTCCGCCAGGGCCCGACGCGCGAGTGCAGGGCGGGCGGTCACGAGGTGGCCTGCGTCGACGGCAGGAGCTCGGCGAGCAGCTGCTCGACGTGGCCCTGGATCTCGTCACGGACCGCGCGGACGCCATCCAGGTCGAGACCTGCGAGGTCGGTGAGCTGCCAGTCCAGGTAGCGTTTGCCCGGATAGAGCGGGCAGGCATCCCCGCAGCCCATCGTGACCACGGCATCCGCGGCCCGCACCACGTCATCGGTGAGAGGCTTCGGGAACTCGCCACTGAGATCGATCCCGGCCTCTTCGAGCACCGTCACGACCCCGGGGAGAAGTTCCGCCGCGGGCTGGGAGCCGGCGGAGCGGACGTGGACGCGGTCGCCGGCGAGCTGCCGGGTGATCGCCGCGGCCATCTGCGACCGGCCGGAGTTCTGGACGCAGACATAGAGGATCTCCGGAACCGTCTTCACGACCAGCCCGCGGGACTGCGCGAGCGCAGTGAGCCGGTCGTGAGAGAACTTCTCCGCCAGCGGTGGCAACAGCGACGTCACCGTCGCCGTGCGGGCCAGGGCCGCATACGACTCGAACACGACCCGCTCGACGGTCTCCTCGCCGACCAGCCCGGTGAACTGGTGCGCGAGCCGCTCCGCGGCCCGGTGCAGCACCGCATCCGCCGAGAGCAGCCCCTCCTGCCCGCGCGGTGCGCTCATGCCGCACTCCCGGTCGGGAGCAGCTCGCTGATGAGGGTCTCGACGCGGCCGCGGATCTCGTCCCGGATGCGGCGGACCGTGGCCTCGTCCTGACCTGCCGGATCATCCAGCACCCAGTCCTCGTAACGCTTGCCGGGGAAGATCGGGCAGGCGTCGCCGCAACCCATAGTGATCACCGCATCCGACTCCCGGACCGCTTCGACCGTGAGGAGCTTCGGGGTGTTCGAGGCGATGTCGATGCCCTCCTCGGCCATCGCGGCGACCGCGACCGGGTTGATCTGATCCTTCGGCGCGGACCCGGCCGAGAGCACCTCGATCCGATCCCCGGCCAGGGCCTGCAGGTAGCCGGCGGCCATCTGCGACCGGCCCGCGTTGTGCACGCAGACGAACAACACGGTGGGCTTGTCGGTCATGGTCGGATCCTCTCGATACGCGATTCGCGTGTTCATCTTGACGAACCGACTATAGCTCAGTCAAGATTGAGGCAATGAACAGTGAGCGAATTTTCTCGGTGGAGGAGCGGGCCCGCAAGCATGCCGCTCTCGCAGACCCCGCCCGGTTGCGGATGCTGGACCTGCTGACCTTCGGCGACCTCTCACCGACCGAGCTCCGCGAAGAGCTCGAGGTGCCCTCCAACCTGCTCGCCCATCACCTAAACGTGCTCGAGCGGGAAGGGATCATCACCCGCGGCCGCTCGGAAGGCGACGGGCGGCGGACTTATGTGCGCCTCGTCCCCGGCGCGCTGGCCGGTCTCGGCTCCTTCGCCGCGGCCGGTGCGGACCGGGTTGTGTTCGTCTGCTCGGCGAACTCCGCCCGCTCCCAGCTCGCCGAGGCCATGTGGAACACCGTCAGTGCCGTCCCGGCGCAGTCAGCCGGCACTCACCCCGCCGACCGCGTCGCCCCCAGTGCGATCGCGACCGCCGCTAGGCACGGGCTCGACCTCACCGGGGCGGTGCCGCGCCTCGTCGACGAGGTGGACATGGAGGGCGCGTTCATCATCACCGTCTGCGATCGGGCGCATGAGGAGTATCCGGCAGGGACCGTGCATTGGTCGGTCCCGGACCCGGTCCGCGTCGGGACGGATGCCGCGTTCGAGACCGCGTTCGACGACATCCGCCGCCGCGTCGACCAGCTCGCCCCTCGGATCCTCGCTCTCGCCTGACCCGGCGGGGGTGTGGTCAGTCGGTGCCGTTGCGGGCGGAGCGCCGTTCGATGAGCACCGTGTCCCGCCAGGTTCCCGCGTGCGGGCCGAGCAGCGACCGGGAGATGCGTTCCCGGGTGCCGACGACCCGGAACCCGGCCCGCGCGTGCAGGCGCAGGCTGGCGGTGTTCTCCGGGAAGATGCTCGACTGGATCATCCAGACCCCGGAGTCCTCTGCTGCCTCGACGAACGCGGCCAGCAGCATCCGGCCGATCCCTTCACCCTGACGGGCGGGGTTGACGTAGACCGAGTGCTCGATGACGCCGCGGTAGGCCGCCCGTGTCGAGACCGGGGAGGCGGCCGCCCACCCGATCACCCGGCCATCCTGGCCGGTGGCGACCAGGCGCGGGTCGGGGACCTTGCCCGTGTCGAACTGCTCCCAGGTGGGGGCGGTGGTCTCGAACGTGGCCTCCCCGCCGGCGATCCCGGCGGCGAAGATCTCCTCGACCCACGGCCAATCGGCCGGGGTCATCACGCGGACGTGGATCGTCATGAGCAGCAGGACGATCCGGTCGCATCCCCGGTGGAGCAGACCCCGGTCGCCGGCAGCGTGAGTGCGGCCTGCGAGGCCGACGGCAGGTCTCCGTCCAGCCAGGCGGTGATGGAGCGGACCTGCTCGTAGCCGGTGGCGAGGAGGAATGTCGGTGCGCGGCCGTAGGACTTCATCCCGACGACGAAGAACCCGGGCTCGGGGTGGGTGAGCTCGCGGAACCCGTGCGGTTCGACCGTCCCGCAGGAATGGACGTTCGGGTCGATCAGCGGCGCGAGCCGCTTCGGGGCCTCGACGATGTCATCCAGCTCGAGGCGGATTTCGCGGAGCATGTCGAGGTCGGGGCGGAACCCGGTCGCGTTCACGACCAGATCGGCGTCCAGCATCGCCGGCTCCCCGCGCCGTGTGCCGATCAGTCGGACGCCTTCACCAGTTGCGTCGAGGCGGGAGATCTCGAACGAGTCGACCACGGACACGACCCCGGATGCGACGAGCCGGTCGGTGCGGGTGCCGAGCATCGCCCGGTCCGGCAGCTCATCATCCGGGGAGGACGACACGCGGATCGCGGACGGGTTCCTGATCACCCAGGTCACCTGCGTGCCCGGCTCGTCCCGGACGAGCTTCCCGAGCGCGATGAGCGTGTTCGCCGCCGAGTGTCCCGCCCCGACCACCACCGTGTGCCGGCCCGCGAACCGCTCCCGATCCCTTCCGAGGACATCGGGCAGGGCGTGCAGGACCCGGTCCGCGACCAGGTCGAACCCGAGCGGGGTGAGCCCGGACGAGGCGAGCGGGTTCGGGGTCGTATAGGTGCCGGACGCGTCGATCACCGCGCGCGCCGTCCGCTCCTCAACGTCGCCGTCGGCCTGCTCGATGCGCAGCAGGAACGGGGCCTGCGCGCGCCCGGCTGTCCGGGTGCGATCCATGCCCTCCCGCGACACCGCGACCACCCGGGTCCCGAACCGGATCCGCGACCCGATCTCGGGGAGCTCCGCGAGCGGGACCAGATAGTCATCGACGAGCTCCTGCCCGGTCGGCGCGCGCCCCTCCGCGGGCATCACCCACCCGGCGGCCTCCAGCAGCCGCCGAGAGGCAGGATCGACCAGGTGCCGCCAGGGCGAGAACAGGCGGGTGTGCCCCCAGAGCTGCACCGACGCCGCAACCCGGTCCCCGGCCTCCAGCACTGTGAAGTCGATGCCCCGCTCGGCGAGGTTCGCCGCGGCCGCGAGACCGATCGGACCCGCGCCGATGATCACCACCGGCAGCGTCGCCAACCTATCCGACACGACCGTCCGGGGAGTGAGATCCAGCATCGTCACCATCAGAATCCTCCATGCATCGATGAACGTCGATGCAAGTATGAACACATCTATCGATGACTGTCAATATCGATTAGTATCGATGCATGGTCCAGTTGCTCGAGGTCACCGATGTCTCTGCCGGCGCGTCCTGCTGCGCGCCTCTCGTGAAGGAGCCGCTCGGGCAGCAGGACGCGGAGCAGCTCGCCGTTCGGCTTAAGGCCCTCGCGGATCCGGCTCGGTTGCGGCTGCTGTCCATCGTCGCCTCCAGCGAGGACCAGGAGGCGTGCGTATGCGACCTCATCGACCCGGTAGGGCTGTCGCAGCCGACGGTCTCCCACCACCTCAAAGTGCTCACCACGGCGGGCTTCCTGACCCGCTCCCAGCGGGGGACATGGGCGTATTACCGGCTCGTGCCGGAGGCGTTGGAGAGCGTGTCTGAGGTGCTCGTCAGCGCTTGAACTCGGGTTCCGGGCTGTGGAACTTCCGGAGTGAGCGCTGGCCCTCCCCGATGTCTCGGAGCGGCGGGTAGTCGCTCCATGCCCCGCCGGCGTCGATGCTGCGGCGGTAGGCCGTGTCGGCTGTGACGCCGACGATATCCGCGAGCACCGAGGCGGGAACGGTCTGCGCGAAGTGCTGCAGACGGGATGAGCGGAAGTGACGCAGGGTCAGTCCGTGTCGGGAGGCGACGAGCTCGATCGACGCGGCGGTGACATGCTGGTTTGGCATCGTCCCGGGGAACAGCCATCCGTGCGTGTCCGGATGCCGGCTCGGGCGCGCCTCGAGCTCGCGCAGTTGTGCGCGGACGAGAGCGGCGAGCCGGTCAGGGACAGGGATCGGCGTCCGGGCGAACGTCATCGTCATCGGGCCGGGCCCGTCGACGATCTCCTCGCGCGTGAGCGCGATGCTCGCTTCGACGGGTTGGGCGAAGACCACCGCGAACAGTGTGATCAGTCGTGTCGGCAGCGGGATCGACTCGTCGGTGAAGACCTGCGTGGCGATCGCGGCCAAATCAGGATCAGACAGATGAGATCCCGTTCCTCGAGAGCGGATCGTCGTCACCGTGACGTTGGGGGCGATCCGCTCTTGGACTGCCCAGGTCACGAACGGGCCGACCTGCTGGCGCACTCGATCCGCGGACACGAATCGGTCGATCGCCGGTTGATCGACCGTCTCGATCGTCATCCCGTGCGTGTCGAGCCATTGGAGCAGCTCGGCGATGTAGCGCAGCTGGGCGCGTCGAGCGCCGAAGGTCCCGCGGGTCATCGGACGGTCCTGGAGAGTGCGGCGGATCAGCGGCAGCATCCGCCAGCGGAAGAATCTCCCCAGTAGCGCCGAATGAGCGGCCGGGAGAGTCGCAAGCAACCGCGTCCCGTAAGTCTCCAGGTCGTGCAGGAGCACGTCGATCTCTGGGAGCACGCCGGCGCTCATCAGCGTGCGGCGGAAGTAACGCAGCTTCGTCGACGGAGGGAGAGCATCGAGCGTCTGGTGAGATAGTGCGACTGTCCCGGCGGCCATCGCGCGCAATGTCGAGGGGACCGGCTCACGACGAATCCATTTCAGGACGAGGTCACTGCTGCCGACGGAGAGAAGGTAGGTGTGAAGCGGGCGGAGGGGCTCTGCGACGTCCCCGGTGCCGTCATCGAGCAGAACCCGCAACCGCGAATCAAGCCGACAGGGAGCGCAGTGCGTTCCCTGCAGGTTCTCCTCGCGGCCGCAGGTGCGGCAACCGAATCGTCCAGGTTGGCCCGCGCAAGGTGAACAGACGGCGGTGCCGTGAGTATCGAGGTGAGCGAGAACCCGCGTGTGCGCGCAGCGCGGGCAAGGCGCAGGGTGCCGACGCAGCCAGGAATAGCAGGGGTTGCAGATCCGACCGCCGAGCAGCCGGTAGCGTGCGATCACCTCTCGGCGGCAACGATCGCAACGCGACGCCGAGCCTGTCACCCGTTCGGTTCAGCAGGCCGGTGCAGCCGTGCGGGAATGGGCCGCAGCTCACCAATGCTCGCTTTGGTCGGACCTATGGCGTTCGCGCGACGCTTCGCGGATGTAGCGACAGCGCGGATCTCGATGAGGTCATTCGGAGTGCAGGAGAAAATCCGGCAGAGCGCCGCGAGAACGGTCATATTCAGCCTGTCCGGAGTCTTCGTGACAAGACGGAACACCTGTTCCCTTGACAGCACCACACCCTGCTTCTGCAAAGGCCCCCGCAGATCCGTGGTCTGGAACATCCCGGCAGCAGACATCATCGCCCGCAGATTCCACTGGACCTGGTCATCGGAGTTCGTGGTCATCGGTGCTCCCGTAGATACTGGCCAAGGATTGAGCGACGATTCGGGTCTTGAAGTCGTCGCCGACCGAGGTGTAGATGGCGGTGGTCGACGCGTAAGCGTGCCCGACCTGATCCTGGACGAACCGCTCCGCGTACCCCCATTCGATCAGATTCGTCACGTAGGTGTGGCGCAGCGCATGCAGGCTCAGCTCCGGCGGAAGACCGACTTCGTCACGGATCTCCGCGAACCTCTGATCCAGATACCGCAACGACACCCGGGTGTTGCGCTCGGTCGGCCAGAGCGGACCAGACTCCGCGGCCCCGTAGTGTTCTCGATCCGACTTCACCCATTGCAGCAGCCCCTCGACCGCCCACGAGTACTCCGCCAACGCCAGCACCGTCCTCCGCTTCGGGCCGGACCCCCGTGACCCCTTGCCCCAGCGGACGTAAACAGCTCCGCAGGTGCCGAAGGCCGGAGCTGAAGGGTTCGATCTCAGATCCGGGACATCGAGCCCCGCGACCTCTGCGCGACGGAGTCCGAACGCATACGTGGTCTTGAAGATCAGCGAGTCTCGCAGCGCTGCCAATGCGCCCTTCTTTCCTGCCCGCTGGATCCGCAGGACCCGCTCATCCGCTGCTTCGAAGAAGCGCTCGAGCTCGTCATAGCTCAACGCCCGTCTTTGCGGTCGGCCCTCGTACTCCACGAGATGGACCACGGTGTTCCAGTCGTGGCAGATCTGCCGCGGCGAGGTCCCGAAACGATCGCTGCAGGCCCGCCGCCACCCATACCGGTCATCCACGAGGTAGTCGCAGAACATCCGGATCATGGTCTGATACGCCCGCAACGTGGACTTCGCCAACGGCCTACGGCCCGACAGCAGGTGAACACTGAACGCCTCCAGGTCAGACGATGTCCACTCCCAGGGGTAGGTTTCAGCGAACTCTTGGAACCGTCGGATCAGCTTCGCCC
This sequence comes from Microbacterium sp. ZW T5_45, assembly GCF_044987415.1. Lineage (NCBI taxonomy): Bacteria > Bacillati > Actinomycetota > Actinomycetes > Micrococcales > Microbacteriaceae > Microbacterium > Microbacterium sp. ZW T5_45. Next base: position 108,445 of record NZ_JBJDRJ010000004.1, read on the forward strand.
GCGTCGCAGCTGTCTTGCGCTCAAGCCCGCGGCTCGACTGCTGCTCCGCCCACCCGTCCAGCATGGAGTCGAGCATGAACTTCTCTTCGTGCAACGGCACGACGTTCTGACGCAACTGGAATGGAATGGGCGCGGACGCGGAATCAGACACGTCGAGAGTGTTGCATTAAACGCAACATTGATGCAAACTCCCCAACCTCAGAAGAGCTGTTCGGGTCCCGCTGTCGGCTTCTCATCGCGCATCGCGGTCACCTGGATCAACTCGTTGACGGGTGCAGCGGCGGCGATCGCCGCGTCGATCAGCGCGCCGCCAGGACTCGACGTCGTCAGCCACTCCTCGGTAAATCCCGGGCTGATCAGCAGCGGCATCCGATCATGCACATGCTCCAGATGTCGAGCTGCCGGCTGCATCACGATGCTGTAGCACGTGTACTCCGTCCCGTCCGCAGCCCGGCCGGGACGCGTCACTGCCGCCAAGCCGAGAAGACCGTCCTCAGGGGCGGTGAAGTGATGCCAGACGCGCGACGGCTTCTGCATCTCACGCCAGAACGACACCGGCACGATCGCCCGATCCGGGAGTTCGCCCTTGCTGCTCGCGAGGCGCTCTGATCGAGTGTTGATCGATGCGAAGCTCGCCGGCGCACCATTGACCAGATAGCCCCACCAAGCCAACTCCCAATCCGAGACCCCCGTGACGATAGGGTTCAGATTGCGCAGGTTCTTCCCGGTAGGGCGGAGAATCTCGCCGTCATTGCCCACCGCCCACGAGCGAAGCCCCTCGAGCACGGCGGCATCAACGGCGTCCCGATACTCGTCATCGGTAAACCGCGGGTCTAGCCCGTAACTAGCGCAAATCAGAGGCTCCTCTCGTTGACCTGGAATAGTTCATCCCGATTAATGCCCGGTTGGGGGTCGAGCCCGTAACTCGCGCACATGCCGCCAGGGTAGTCGCGACCTCGGACATCCGTATGACAGGCTGAGTGCGATCAAGTTAGAAACCGCTTTCAAAGGAGACTTGTCGTGAGTGCTGCAGTCCTCGTGCTCCCTGGGGGCGGCTACCGCTCGCATGCCCCTCATGAAGCTGAACCGATCGTCGAGTGGTTCCGAGGTCTCGGCCTGTCAGCGTCGGTGCTGCGCTACCCGTTGGGCAGGCATCCCGCGCCCACGCTCGCGGTGCACGAGCGGATCGCGGAGCTGCGATCTTCCGGCATCCGTCGTGTGCTCCTCGCGGGGTTCTCGGCGGGTGGACACGTGGCGGCGCTCGCGGCGCTCACCGCCACGAGGCCGGAGCGGAGCGTCGACGGGGTGATGCTGGGATATCCGGTCGTCTCTTTCGAGAACCGCCCGCACGAAGGCTCCGTGGCTGTTCTGCTCGGTTCTGCTCCGGACAAGGCTCAGCGCCGAGAAGTGTCGGCGGAGCGGCGTGTGCACGCCGGTGCGCCGCCGTTCTTCGCGTTCCATGCGCGCGACGATGAGACAGTGCCGCCGTCGCACTCGTTGGCGCTCGGGGATGCGCTCGCACGGGTAGGCGTCGATCACGAACTCCACATCTACGCCAGGGGCGGTCACGGCGGAGGCGTCGCGCACAACGGGGGAGCGTGGCTCCCTGCTGCCGCATCATGGCTCGGGCGACAGGGGTGGCTCGCCTGAGCCGATCTGGCTCTTGACAGGGCCATTCGAATGCGGGAGAGTTTAGAAACCGCTTTCAAGAAATCGTTTCCTGAGCGACGCTCTCGCCGCTCGAACCGCGCCGGTTCGACCTGCGCGACTCTACGAAGGAGTAGACACATGGCACAGCAGACCCGCCTCCGCATGGCAGGCCTCATCTCCGGGATGGTGATCGTCGGTGCAGGCCTGGCGGCATGCTCCGGCTCGCCAGCCCCCGATGCGGCATCCTCGGCCACCGGTGCGACCTGCGACGCAGAAGCCGAGGTGACGATCACCCTCGGCGAACGACCGACCTCCGACCAGGCGGCGACGCTCGAAGCGTGGCAGAACGCCATCGCCGACTTCGAGTCCCAGCATCCGAACATCACGATCGAGGACGAGGAGACCAAGTACGACGTCTCCACGTTCTCCGCGCTGCTCGTCGGCGGGACTCTGCCCACGACCCTGCAGGTGCCCTTCACGGACATCCAGTCCCTCATCTCCCGCGGTCAGGCGGCGGACATCACCTCCTACATCGAGGGCGACGACGTCTTCGGGGAGCTGAATCCCCAGGTCACCTCGGTCACTCAGGACGCGGACGGCCGCACATACGGGATCGTGCGGGCCGCCTACACGATGGGCCTCGTGTACAACAGGGCGCTCTTCGAAGCCGCCGGGCTCGATCCGGACGCGCCGCCGACCACCTGGGACGACACGCTCGAAGCTGCCGCGACGATCTCTGAAGAGACGGGGGAGACCGGCTTCATCATCCCGACCACCGGCAACGTCGGCGGGTGGCTGCTCACCTCGATGGCCTACTCGAACGGGGATCTGGTCGAGCAGACCGACGGCGACACCACGACTGTCACGCTCGACACCGAGGGGATGGCGGCCAGCCTCGAGTTCCTGCATGACGTGCGATGGGAAGCGGATGCCGCGGGCGCGAACTTCCTGCTCGACAACAACGGCTCCCGCGACGACATCGCGGCGGGCTACATCGGTCAGACCCTCAACGGAGCGAACCTCTACAACAGCCTGGTGATCGGCCGTGGCATGGACAAGGACGACTTCGGTCTCGCGCCGTTCCCCGTCGGCGCCGATCCGGTGGGCGTGCTCGGTGGCGGCAACATCCAGTGGTTCAACCCCTCAGCGTCCCCGGAGCAGGTCTGCGCGGCGCTGGAGTGGACGAAGTTCTACTTCCTCGATCGTTACGTCGATGAGGATGCCGCCGTCGCGTGGGCCGAGTCCCAGGTCGCCGATGACCTGCCGGTCGGCCTTCCGGAGGTCCCTGTGGTTTCCGCCGAACAGTACGACGACTATCTCGGGTGGATCGAGCCGTACATCAACGTCCCGCGGGAGAACTACACGGCCTACCTGGACAGCCTGGAGGACGCGGTGATCGTGCCCGAGCCCGCTCAGAAGGCGCAGGAGCTCTACGCCGCTCTGGACCCGGTCGTGCAGGCGGTGCTCACCCGGGAGGACGCCGACATCGACGAGCTGCTCGCCGCCGCCGAGGCGCAGGTCCAGGACCTCGTCGACGCGGAGTGAGCCGCGTGACGCAGAGAAGAGGAATCCCGACATGTCGACCACACTGACGACCGCGGAGCCGGAGACGCAGGAAGGTCCCGATGTGGATGCGCGGCCGATGCGGCGCCCACGGCGCTCGCCCTGGGCTGCTCTCGCGCTCTGGGCTCGACGGGGCGGGGCAGCGACGCTCGTGGTGTTCCTGCCGCTGCTGCTGACGTTCGGGTACTTCGCCTGGTGGCCGATCCTGAAGAGTCTCGTGCTCGCGTTCCAGCGCACCGACCTGTTCACTGAGCCGACCTGGGTCGGGCTGCGGAACTTCGAACGGGTCCTCGCAGATCCGTTGCTGTGGACGGCGGCCGGCAATACGGTGTGGTTCGCGGTGCTCGCCCTCGTCGTCGGCTTTCCGCTACCGATCCTCGGTGCGATGGCGATGGCCGAGCTGCGCCGGAGCCGGCAGATCGCCAGCGTGCTCGTGTACCTGCCTGTGATCATCCCGCCCGTCGTCAGCGTGCTGCTGTGGAAGCAGTTCTACGACCCATCGGGATCGGGTCTCTTCAACACCGTCCTCGGGTGGTTCGGTGCGGAGCCGGTCGGCTGGCTGCAGGATCCGGGCTTCGCGATGCCGGGGATCGTCATCCAGGCGACGTGGGCCACTGCCGGCACCGCGACGATCATCTACCTCGCGGCCATCATGTCGGTGCAGACCGAGCTGTACGACGCGGCCGAGGTCGACGGCGCATCGGTGCTGCGCCGTACCTGGCACGTCACGCTGCCGCAGCTGCGCGGGGTGATCCTGCTGATGCTGCTCCTGCAGATCATCGGCACGATGCAGGTCTTCACCGATCCGTTCGTGATGACGGGGGGCGGCCCCGAGAACCGCACTGTGACGCTGCTGATGCTCATCTACAACTACGCGTTCCTGTCGGGGGACTTCGGCAAGGCCACCGCGCTGAGTCTGCTGCTCGCGCTGGTCCTGAGCGTGGTGTCCGCGGTGTATCTGCGACTGACCAGGAGCTGGAGCGAATCATGACCTTCGTCACCACGACCGTGCGCACCCTGACCCGGAGAGCGCGTGAGGAAGCCGATCCCGAGGACCGCACGAACGTCTCGGATCTCGATCGGAAGCGTCCGGGCGTGCGCGTCGCGATGATCGTCATCGCGGTCGTCGTGATCGGCGCGCTCGCCGTCATGTCGGCAGGACCTCTGATCTGGCTGCTGAAGTCCGCCCTGTCGACGAGCCAGGACATCCTGCGCGATCCGTTCGGCTGGTGGCCGAGCGGCGTGCAGTGGCAGAACCTCGGCGACGCGTGGGAGCAGATCCGCATCGGCCAGTACCTGCTCAACACCGTGTGGATGGCCCTCGGATGCTGGTTCTTCGGGCTGCTCGTCGCCGTCACCGGAGGGTACGGCATCGCCATTCTGCGTCCGGCCTACGCCAGGGCGGTCAACGCGGCCGTGCTGGCGACGCTGTTCATCCCCGGGGTGGTGTCCCTCATCTCGCTGTACGTGACGGTGCTCGACGTGCCGCTCATCGGGGCGAACCTCATCAACACTTTCTGGGCGGTCTGGTTGCCGAGCGCCGCGAGCGCGTTCAACGTGCTGCTCGTCGCCCGCTTCTTCGAGAAGCTGCCGAAGGACGTGTTCGAGGCGGCGCGGATCGACGGCGCCGGGGTCTTCCGGGTGCTGTGGTCGATCGTGCTCCCGATGTCGCGCCCGGTCCTCGGAGTGGTGTCGCTGCTGACGATCGTGGCGAGCTGGAAGGACTTCCTCTGGCCCCTGCTGGTGCTGCCGTCGCCTGACCTGCAGCCTCTCTCCGTCGGGCTCTACCGCGTCAGCGACACCGCGCCCACCAGCCTGCTCATGGCCGGCATGTTCATCTCCGTGATCATTCCGGTTCTGCTGTTCATCCTCTTCCAGAAGCAGTTCCTCCGCAGCGCCGGCCAGGCCGGCGCGATCAAGGGCTGAGCGATGGAGCTCGGCCCGGAAAGCACGGTGATCATGCCCATCCGCCGTTTCCTCGCCTCGGCGATCGTCGGGGCTCTCGGTGCCGCGATCCTGGTCAGCACGCAGACCATCGCCCACGCGGACATCACGGAGTCCGACTCCTTCGAGGGATGGACGACCACCGTGTCCGGAGCCCCCGACTTCGTCATCGCCGCAGACGAGACGTACGCGCATGATGGGTCCGCGTCGGCACGCATCGACTACCGCACCGACTACGCGAATAGCTATGTCGATCTGCGTCAGTCGATCAGGGCGAACGGCGGTACCACCTACGACATGAGCGCGTGGGTGCGTACCGAAGACCTCTCCTCAGCCGACTCGGCATATGTCGTCTTGAGCGGTGACCACAGCCAGCGCGTCGAGTTCCCGCCGGGGACGGCCGAATGGACACGGTTGGAGTGGACCTACACGCAACCGGCAGGCAGCATGAGCTTCGTCATGCGTCTGCTGGTCCGTGGGGCCGGCACCGTGTGGATCGACGACGTGCGGATGGTCGCGCAGGGAACCGACGCCGACCTCGTGATCAACGGATCGTTCGAAGAGCACGATCCGCCACCGGGCACCCTCGCCTTCGCCGACACCGCACTCGTTCAGACGGCGGGCTCAGCGGGCGTGGCGGTGTCGACCCTGGCGTCGAGCGTGGACTGGGAGGTGCGCGCGAGCTCCGGGCAGCGGGTGGACTCGGGACAGGCGAGCGTTGTCGCGAACCGGGCCGACATCGATCTCTCCACTCTTCCGGTCGGGAACTACCGGGTTCTCCTGTCGATCGACGCCCCGGTCGCCGTCAGCCGATCCTCGTCTCTCGCGGTCGTCTCCGCAGACCCGGTCGCTCCGGAAGACAGCAGGGTGGGGGTGGCGGTGCACGTCAACCGTTACACCGTCGATCAGGTCGATGCCCTGATGGCGCCGCTGGGGGTGGGGACGCTGAGGGAGGGTCCGTCCTGGGACACCGTCGAGACGTCTCTCGGGGTCTACGAATTCCCCGCGCTGTTCGATGCCCAGATCGCCGCCGCTGTGGATCGCGGTGAGCGACCACTGGTGATCCTCGCCTACGGCAGCCGCTGGTATGACGGAGGCAAGACACCCAGCTCGCCCGAGGGCATCCAGGCGTTCGCGAACTATGCCGCGGCGACCGCCGCGCATTTCGGGGCGGACGTCGACTATGAGATCTACAACGAGTTCAACCACTCGTTCAACACCGGAGCCTGCGGCACGACGGCCGCCTGCTATGAGCAGCTGCTCGAGCCTGCCGCTGCCGCGATCCATGCCACGGCGCCCGGAGCTCGCGTGGTCGGGCCGGTCCTTGCGGGAGCGGACTGGGAGTTCTTCGAGGAGCTGTTCGCGCTCGGCGGACTGGAGCATCTCGACGCCGTGAGCTATCACACCTACGACTTCCCGATCGGACCGGAGGGACGGACCGAGGCAGGGGTCGCCCGATTGCGCGCGCTGATCGACGAATACGCCCCGGGGGCGCACACGCCGATCTGGCTCACGGAGCACGGATGGCCGACGACGACCGGTGGAACCACCGAGGGCGAGCAGGCGGCGTACTATCTGCGCTCCGCAGCGCTTCTCGAGGCGGCGGGGGTGGATCGTGTGGTCTTCTACGAACTGATCGACTCCGGGGCGAACCCTGCCGAGAACGAACACAACTTTGGCATGGTCAGTCGCGCGTCGGACGGAGGCGTGGCGCTCGGCCCGAAGCTCGGGTACTCCGCGCTGGCGTCGTACACCAGGCTCACCTCCGGTCTGACCCTCACGAGCCTGGACCGGGGGCAGGACGGACTCATCGTCGCGACCTTCTCGGGCGATTCCCCTGAGGACACCGTGCGGATGCTGTGGGCGTCGGACGGCACCACCGTGGCGCGCGTGGATGTCGGGTCCGCGGCGAAGCTCGTGGACATCGAGGGCCGGTCCTGGCGCGTACGCCCGAACGGCCCGCTCGAACTGCATCTGACCGGAGACCCGGTGTTCGTCGTCGGCGATTCCGGTGCGGTCGTGGTCACCGCCTCGCCTGCCGTCGATGTCGTCACGCCCGCGGAGGTCGCACTCGGCACCGCCCCCGACATCGCTGCGACCGTCGATCGCGCCGCTCTGGACGTCGTCGACGTACTCGGCATCGCAGGTCCGATCGGTCCGGCCGAGCCGCTGGTCACGGAGGCGGGATCCTCGAGCGGCACACTCGCACTCGCGCCGCTCCGCGACGTCGGCGATGTGCCGCTGTCGTACACGATCCGCGAGGGGGACGGTGTGGTCGCTTATGTCGACGCGACGACGAGCGTCGTCAAGAGCCCGATCCTCTCGCTCCGACCGATCGTCGACGACGACGGTGAACTCGTGCAGGCGATCTCGGCACGCGCGCTTCCCGGAGCATCCGCTGCGACTCTCACCGGACTCACGTGGCGCATAGGCGCACAACAGGGGTCTCTCGACGACGCGATCGTCCCGTCGGGCGAGTCGCGGTCGCTGATGGTCGGCGACGCGGGGATGACGCCCTGGCAGCAGACCGACTACTCGCTGTCCGTCGACGTCGACGGCGAGCCGCGCGTGCTCTCCGGGACCACGGTGTCCGCTCCGGTCGCGCCGAACCCCGAGTCGGCGGATCCGGTGAGCATGACCGAGCACGGTCGGTACGTCGCCCTTGCGGGTGCTCAGCCGGAATCGAGTGACCTCGATGCGGTCTTCGCGCTCAGCTGGTCGGATGAGGGACTGCGCATCCACGCGGAGGTCGAGGATGAGGAACACGTACCCTCCGACACGGTCGAGCGCCTCTGGAGCGGCGACTCCGTGCAGTTCGCCGTCGCGGCAGGACTGCCGGGAGAGTCGCCGCGGTCCAGGGTCGAGTTCGGGGCGCGCCTCGGCGCCCAGGGCGCGGCGGACGTGCATCGCTACACCGCGCCGGTCGGCCCTGACGCGGGAGTGACGGCCGACATCGGACGCGAGAGCACCACGACCACGTACGACATCCTCGCCTCGTGGGATGCATTGGGTATCGACCCCACCGCCGGCGCGTTCTCGTTCTCCCTGCTCGTGAACGACAACGACGGAGGAGTACGTCAGGGGTTCCTGGAGTGGGGTTCGGGCATCGGACCGTCCAAGGATGCGGCGCTCTTCCTTCCTGTGGTGCTGATGCCGGAGCCGGCATCGCTCACGATGATCAGCGTCGACGGTGACGACCTCGGAGACTTCGACCCGGCGAGCACTTCGTACCGTGCGGCCGCGCTCGCCGGGGGTCCGACGCCGGTCATCAGCGCGGTCGCCTCCGACGGAGTCCGGGTCGACGTGGTGCAGGCTCCCGGTGCCCCCGGAACCGCCGTGGTCACGGCATCGGCGCCGGGACGAGCATCCACCGTCTACCGGATCGATCTCGACCGCATCGTCGGCGACGACGCCGAGGTGACGGCATCGGCGGTCGCCATATGCGTCGACGGCATCGCCGCGTGGGATGTCACCGTCTCGAACACGGGCGAGTACGCGTCGGACGTCCGAGCCACCACGGCCCAGGCCGACGCCCGCCGGGCTGCGCTTCCCGCCGGCGGCTCGACGGTGCTGCACCTCCCGGCCGCGGCGGTCACCGCGGAGGCCGGCACCGCGCGGATCGCAGCCTACGTCCCCTTCGCGCACCCCGACCGCCCCGCCTCCTATCTCGAGTTCCGCGTGCCCCTTCCCGCGGTCGACTGCGCCCCCTGACCCTCAGAAAGAAGGAGCATCACGATGCCTCATCCCACCCGCTACGCCCTCGTGGGGGTCGGTGCCCGAGCACAGGTCTACCTCGACGCCCTCACCCGGCGGGCTGGCAGCATCGCGCTCGTCGCATGGGCCGATACCAACGACGGACGTCTGGACTGGAATCGCGATCGATGGTTCCCCGAGGGCGATGAGCCTGCCCGGTTCGCGCCGTCCGAACTTCGTGAAGCCGTGAGTCGATACGACGTGGATCGCGTGATCGTGGTCGCTCCGGATTTCGCTCACGCAGACCTCGTCACCACGGCGCTGGACGGCGGAGCCGACGTGGTCGTCGAGAAGCCGCTCACGATCGACGAGAGCGGCGTGCGCAGGATCGCGGATGCCGTCGCCCGGACGGGGCGCGAGGTCACCGTGACGTTCAACTACCGGTACTCGCCCCGAAACGCGGAGCTGCGCCGGATCATCGCGGACGGTGAGATCGGCGACGTCACGTCGGTGAGCTTCGAGTGGATGCTCGACACCTCGCACGGCGCCGACTACTTCCGGCGCTGGCATCGCCGGAAGGAGAACTCGGGTGGTCTGCTCGTGCACAAGTCCTCTCATCATTTCGACCTCGTCGGATGGTGGCTGCAGGATGTCGCGCACCGGGTCTACGCGAGCGGAGGGCTCCGCTTCTACGGCGCTGACAACGCCCGTCGCCGCGGAATCGCGTCGTCTGCAGTCCGCGGCTCCGTCGACGCCTCGGCGGGAGACCCCTTCGCGCTCGACCTGCGCGACCACGAGGTCCTCCGCGGGCTGTACCTCGAGCAGGAGCACCACGACGGGTATCTGCGGGATCGGAGCGTGTTTGACGAGGACATCACGATCGAGGACAACATCGCGGTGATCGTGGACTACGCCCGAGGCGCGACCCTCGACTACAGCCTCAACGCCCATTCGCCGTGGGAGGGGTACCGGGTGGCGGTCAACGGCACGAGAGGCCGTGCCGAGCTCACGGTGGTCGAGCGCGGCGCGCTCCTCGTCGACGCTGCGGGGCGGATCCGGGTCGTCGACCCGAGCGCCGCGGAGGATGCCGTGACGGCGGAGACCGGGAGACCGGTGGGTGAGCACCTCGTCGTGCAGCGCCATTTCGAGAGCGCGCGGGAGATCAGCATCCCGCGCGCACGTGGCGGCCACGGCGGTGCGGACGACGCGCTCATGGCCGATGTCTTCGACGCGCCGCGCGCCGATCCGCTGGGACGCGCGGCGACCTGGCACGACGGCGTTCGCGCGCTCGCCGTCGGCGTCGCGGGGAACCTCTCCCTCGCCGAGGGCTTGCCGGTGCGGGTGGACTCCCTCGCCTTCGGCCCGGCCGTGGATGCGGTCGTGCCCGCCCTCGACACGGCGCTCGTGGGCGCCGCCGCCCCGCACGAATAGACTCGCGTGATGCCCACTCGACCCACCGTCAGGCTCAGCGACGTCGCCTCCGTCGCCGGGGTCTCCTTGGCGACGGCGTCCAAGGCGCTGAACGGCAGTCCGCTGGTCTCCGCAGCGACGAGAGAGCGCGTGCGCGAAGTGGCCGAACGCCTCGACTTCCGTCCGAACGCGCTCGCGAAGTCGTTCGCGTCCGGGCGGAGTCAGGTCGTGGGCGTGCTCACCCACCGCGCGAGCAGCAGCTTCGCGCGCATCGTCGTGATGGGCGCGATCCTGGAACTCGGCGACCGGGAGCGGGCCGCTCTCGTCTTCGACGGTCGGGTCCAGGTGCAGCAGGAGATGACCGAGAGCATCCATAAGCTGCGGGCACGGCGCATCGACGGACTGCTCGTCGTCGGCTCGAGCAACCGCACCCCTACGCCGTCGATCTCACATCATTTCGACGTTCCCGTCACCTACGCGTACACCTCGTCGGACGATCCCCAGGACACCGTGTTCCTCCCCGACGACGAAGAGGCAGGGTACCTCGCGACCCGGCATCTCCTCGATCGCGGACGCACGCGCATCGTGCACATCACCGCGGATCGGCAGAGTGTGCCGACGCGGCGGCGCGAGGCGGGGATGCTCCGCGCGCTCGACGAGGCAGGACTGTCGCCCGTGAGCACACTGCACGGCACATGGCGCAGAGAGTGGGGCGTGGACGCCGCCGACATCATCCTGGAGCGGGCGGACGAAGTGGATGCCGTGTTCTGCGGCAACGACCACATCGGCTTCGGCGTGCTCGACACCCTGGCGGCGCACGGCATCCGCGTCCCCGATGACATCGCGGTGATCGGCATCGACAACTGGGAGGAGGTCATCGTCGATCAGGAGCCGCGCCGGCTGACGACCATCGATCTCGATCTCACCGGGCTCGGCCGTCAGGCCGCCGCCGTCGTCTCCGGTGAGACCGCCGCGGAGGGGGAGACCCTCATCGCCCCCGCGCTCGTGCAGGGGCCGTCGACCTGACCCGTTCGGGTATCGTCGACAGGTGACCCGCCCCCGTTCCCTGCCCGCGCCCGTGGCGATCGGGGGAGCGGTGGCCATCGGCGTGATGACCGCGATCCAGGCGCGGATCAACGGCGTGCTCGGCGTCGAGATCGGCGACGGGATCGTGGCCGGGTTGATCGCGTTCTCGGTCGGCCTCGTCGCGTTGCTGCTCGTCGTCGGCTGCCTGCCATCGGCGCGAAGCGGGATCGTCAGACTCTGGACGGGCGTTCGGAGCGGAGGGATCCCGCCGTGGATGCTGCTCGGCGGCGCCTGCGGTGCGCTGACGGTGTCGTCGCAGGGTCTGACCGCAGGGATCCTCGGCGTCTCGCTCTTCACCGTCGGACTCGTGGCCGGGCAGAGCCTCCATGGCCTCGTGCTCGATCGGATCGGTTTCGGCCCCGCGGGCGTGGTCGACGTGACCCCGGGGCGGGTCACGGGCGGCGCCCTCGCGCTCGTCGCTGTGGGTGTCTCGCTCGGGGGTGACGTGCTCGTCCATACCCCGCTGTGGATGCTGGTGCTGCCCTTCGCGGCCGGGGTGGGCATCGCCTGGCAGTCGGCGACCAACGGACGTCTCGCGCAGCGCGTCGCGTCGCCGTTGAGCGCGACCGTGACGAGCTTCTTCGTCGGCACGCTCGTGCTCGCCGTCGCCGCGACGATCAGCGTAGTTTCGCGGGGCGTGGTCATGGCGCTTCCCGACGAGCCGTGGCTCTACCTCGGCGGCCTGCTCGGTGCCGCCTACATCCTGCTGGGCACGCTCGTCGTCGCGCACACCGGCGTCCTGCTGATGGGTCTGGGCTCCGTGCTGGGCCAGCTCACGACGTCCGTGGTCATCGACCTGCTGTGGCCGACGGACTCCGGCCCGGCGCTCTGGCAGATCGTCGTCATGGTGGCGATCGCCGTGCTCTCGGTCGTCGTCGCGCTGCCGCGCCGACGCCGACGCTAGTCCCTCTTCTTCGCCTTCTTCTTCGGCATCCGCGTGACGAGCTTGCGTGCGTCCACCGGCTTGCGCCGCCCCGGCCCTCTGCCGGCCGGCTTGCCGCCGACGTACAGCCACCCCAGCAGCTCCTCGTCCTTCGACAGGCCGTGGGCCTTCGCGACCGCCTTGGCGCGGGTGTAACTGCCGGTACGCCAGAACACGCCCCAGCCCGCCTCGTCGAGCAGCAGGCTCAGCGAGTGCGCGACCCCGGAGGCGACGGCCTCCTGCTCCCACCTCGGCACCTTGCTCTTGCGATAGCTCACGACAACGGCGATGAGCAGGGGAGCGCGCAGGGGTTTGCTCGATGGCGACTTGTCGCCCTCGGCCTTGGCGATCGCCGCGGCCAGGACCTCCCGGTCGGCGCCACGGAGCTCGATCAGGCGCCACGGACGCAGCGACGAGTGGTCGGCGACCCGGCCGGCGGCGGCAACGTAGTGCAGCAGCTCCTCGCGCGTCGGCGCGAGTTCTGTGACCTTGGAGAGCGACTGGCGCGAGCGCATCGCCTCCAGTGCGGTCACGACGCGTCCGGCGTGAAGGTGAGGGCGACGGAGTTCATGCAGTAGCGGTCGCCGGTCGGCGTGCCGAATCCATCGGGGAAGACGTGGCCCAGGTGCGAGCCGCAGTTCGCGCAGCGCACCTCGGTGCGCACCATTCCCAGGGTCGTGTCCTCGATGAGCTCGACGGCCTCCGGTCGGATCGACTCGTAGAAGCTCGGCCAGCCGCAGCCGGAGTCGAACTTCGTGCCGCTCTGGAACAGCTCGGCACCGCACGCTCCACACGTATAGAGGCCGGCGCGCTTCTCATCCAGGAGCTCGCCGGTCCACGCACGCTCGGTCGCCGCCTGGCGGAGCACGGCGTACTCATCGGCGCCCAGTTCGTCGCGCCACTCTTCTTCGGTCTTGTCCACGCTGTAGGCCATGCCTCCATTCTCGCCCCTCCGCAGGGGGTGCGGCGCTCCGGGGGCGCCCCGTTCTGCAGGGGTGCGTCGTCTCCCGCGCCAGAATGGATGGATGACGGATGAGGTACGGCATCGCTACGCACGGTTCGCTGCGGAAGAGGCGCCGGGACGCAGCGAGCTCTACGCCGAGTGGGCGCGCGGGGTCCGCGATGACGTCGAGGTGCAGGCTGTGCTCGCGCGCATCCCGGAGAACCGCCGACAGCCTCCGCTCGTCTTCGCCGTGACGCGGATGCTGGGCGCACAGCTGACCGCTTTCGACGATTGGCGCGCCTTCGTGCTCGCGCACGCCGACGAGATCGTCGCCGAGTGCTCGGCCCGGCGGCTGCAGACCAACGAGCCGCTCCGACTGTCGCCGCTGCTGCCGGTGCTGAGCGAGATCGACGGCCCGATCGCGCTGCTCGAGGTCGGCGCCTCCGCCGGACTCTGCCTGTATCCGGATCGCTACTCGTATCGGCTCCGCGGTGCGGACGGGGAGCTTCGGGCGTCGCTGGACCCTGCGGACGGGCCGTCGACCGTCGTGCTGGAGAGCACGGTCGCAGGGACGATGCCGGCGCTGAAGCTGCCTGACATCGTCTGGCGCGCCGGCATCGACCTCGCCCCGCTGGATGCGCGGGTCGAACGCGATCGACGCTGGTTGCAGGGACTGATCTGGCCGGGTGAGGAGGGGCGCGAGCAGCGCGTCGTCGCGGCGCTGGACATCGCGGCATCCGATCCGCCCATCCTCCGGGCGGGCGATGCCCTGGATCGGCTCGACGCGCTCGTCGCCGACGCGCCGGCGGATGCGACGCTCGTCATCACGACGCCGGGGGTCCTCGTGCACATCCCGCGAGAGGCGCGAGAGGCGCTCGTGCGCCGGATCCGCGAGCTCGATGCCCGGTGGATCACGATCGATCCTCCGGCGCTCCTCGACATCTGGGTCCCGCCCGTCGACCCTGGGTCCTGGCCAGGTTTCGTCGTGGCACTCGACGGATGCGTCCGAGCCGCTGCCGACCCGCTCGGGCGCACCTGGGAGTGGCGTGCCGGCGTCGAGCCGCAGGCGACCTAATCTGAAGCCATGCACGGTGAGATGGGCGAACGCGAGCGGGCGATCCTCGCGCTGGAGACCCTGTGGCCGCGGCACAGCGGCGCCAAAGAGGAGGCGATCCGCGCCCAACTGGGCATGAGCGCGGCTCGGTACTACCAGCTCCTCGGCCGCATCATCGACTCCGAGAGCGCCCTCGAGTACGACCCCATGCTGATCGGACGCCTGCGTCGCCTCCGCGACTCGCGAGCGGCGAGGCGCAGCGCACGGGCCCCCGGTTTCGTCGCGTGATCGGTGCATGTCCCATCGGACGGTGGGGCGGAGGCGGGCGCACAGGACCGTGCCGCTAGCATCGAGGGGTGCCCAAGCCCACCCGTGATCGATTCGACGACGTCCCCCGTTCCTCCGGGCGGATCGGAGCGCACCGCGCCGAAGCCCCGGGGATGAACGGCTGGCTCGTCCTGCTGTGGTCGTTCGTCGCCGCGCTGGTGCTCATCATCGTCGGCGTCTTCGGCTCCCTCGTGATCATGGGTCGTGTCTCGCTCTTCCCGGAGGCCGTGCCGTCGTCGACCCCGACGCCCACCGAGACCGGCGTTGTGGACACCTCGTACTCGGTGCTGATCCTGAACGCCTCACCGGACGAGGGCCTCGACGAGCAGATGCGGGATCTGCTGGTCAACAGCGGCTGGGCGGCGGACGTCGTGTTCGCGAGCGACAGTGCGAGCCAGGACTTCGCCACGACGACCGTGTACTACATCGATGCCGAGGACGAGCTGGCGGCGATCGGGCTCGCGAACCTCATCGGCGGTGCCGAGGTGGCGCAGAGCGACTACTACGCGGATCAGAACAGCACGGACCAGAAGCAGCTCACCGTCGTCATCGGCGTCGACCGTGCGACCACGACGGAGGATTCGGGCGAGGAGAGCCCCGCGTCCTGACCGTGTGACGCGCCCCTCCGCGCGGCTTGCACTCGAGGGTGCCGAGTGCCAGAATGGCGTTAGCACTCGCTCACTGTGAGTGCTAAACCCAACGTCTACGTCCAGGAGGGACGACAAAACTCATGGCAAAGATCATCGCTTTCGATGAGGAGGCCCGCCGCGGCCTCGAGCGCGGCCTCAACATCCTCGCCGACGCCGTCAAGGTGACCCTCGGCCCGCGTGGTCGCAACGTCGTGCTCGAGAAGAAGTGGGGCGCCCCCACGATCACGAACGACGGTGTCTCCATCGCCAAGGAGATCGAGCTGGACGACCCGTACGAGAAGATCGGCGCGGAGCTCGTCAAGGAGGTCGCCAAGAAGACCGACGACGTCGCCGGTGACGGAACCACCACCGCCACGGTCCTCGCCCAGGCCCTGGTCCGCGAGGGTCTGCGCAACGTCGCAGCCGGCGCCGACCCCATCTCCCTCAAGCGCGGCATCGAGAAGGCCGTCGCGGCGATCACCGAGGAGCTGCTCGCCAGCGCCAAGGAGATCGAGTCGAAGGAAGAGATCGCGGCCACCGCATCCATCTCCGCCGCGGACCCCGCGATCGGCGAGCTCATCGCCGAGGCGATCGACAAGGTCGGCAAGGAGGGTGTCGTCACCGTCGAGGAGTCGCAGACCTTCGGCACCGAGCTCGAGCTCACCGAGGGCATGCGCTTCGACAAGGGCTACCTGAACCCCTACTTCGTCACGGACCCGGAGCGCCAGGAGGCTGTCTTCGAGGACCCGTACATCCTCATCGCCAACCAGAAGATCGGCAACATCAAGGACCTGCTGCCGGTCGTCGACAAGGTGATCCAGGACGGCAAGGAGCTCGTCATCATCGCCGAGGACGTCGAGGGCGAGGCTCTCGCGACTCTCGTGCTCAACAAGATCCGCGGCATCTTCAAGTCGGTCGCCGTCAAGGCTCCCGGCTTCGGCGACCGTCGTAAGGCCCAGCTGCAGGACATCGCGATCCTCACGGGCGGCCAGGTGATCACCGAAGAGGTGGGCCTCAAGCTCGAGAACACCACGCTCGACCTCCTCGGCCGTGCGCGCAAGGTCATCGTCACCAAGGACGAGACCACGATCGTCGAGGGCGCTGGCGAGGCCGAGCAGATCGAGGGTCGCGTCACACAGATCCGTCGTGAGATCGACAACACCGACAGCGACTACGACCGCGAGAAGCTTCAGGAGCGCCTCGCGAAGCTCGCCGGCGGCGTCGCCGTCATCAAGGCGGGCGCGGCCACCGAGGTCGAGCTCAAGGAGCGCAAGCACCGCATCGAGGACGCCGTCCGCAACGCGAAGGCTGCCGTCGAGGAGGGCATCGTCCCCGGTGGTGGCGTCGCGCTGATCCAGTCGGGCACCAAGGCTCTGAACGGCCTGTCCCTGACGGGTGACGAGGCGACCGGCGCGAACATCGTCCGCGTCGCGATCGAGGCTCCCCTCAAGCAGATCGCGCTGAACGCCGGTCTCGAGCCCGGCGTCGTCGCGAACAAGGTCGCCGAGCTGCCCGCCGGCCAGGGTCTGAACGCTGCCACCGGTGAGTACGTCGACCTGCTCAAGGACGGTATCATCGACCCGGCCAAGGTCACCCGTTCCGCTCTGCAGAACGCGGCTTCGATCGCCGCGCTGTTCCTCACCACCGAGGTCGTCGTCGCCGACAAGCCCGAGAAGGTCGCGGCTCCGGCCGGCGACCCGACGGGTGGCATGGACTTCTGATCCACCCACGACGGGCTCCGTCCCGTCGACAGGATCAGAGAATCCACTCGGTTCGCTGAACGACAGAAACGCCCTGACTCCGGTCGGGGCGTTTCTGCGTGTCCGGGCGGGTTTCTGATGCGGAGCGCTGCGTCGGACGTGGTTCGCGATCAGCGACCGAAGTCGCAGCGGAACAGCGTCGCCGAGTACTGGTCGGCATCCGCGTACTGCACGGCGGCTCCTCCCAGTGCCGTGCTGATCGACTCGAGCACCTGCTCGACGTGCAGCTGTGCACCACGCCATTGCTCGGCGCAGCCCTGGAACGCGTTCGACGCGGTGCCGACCCACGACGACTGCAGCTGCGTGAGCTGTGCCATCAGGGTCGTCGACTCGGTCTGCAGACGTTCCATGGTGGCGCGCGCAGAACCCTCGGCAGCGTGAACGGCCTCGGTGTCGACGGTGAAGACGGACATGGGAACTCCTCTCGTTGGGGTTCCGACGCTAGGCGAGCGGTGCGCGCGGCATCCGCCATCCGCCCGCGACTGGCGCTTCAGGGGGAGAACCCGCACGAGTGCGCGTCTGTGCACGAATCAGAGGTCGAGAGGCTCGATCGGTTGCGTATCCTCGAGCAGATGAGCGGGAGTGGCCCGCGCGGGTGCCAGCGGCAGGTGAACCGTGAAGGTGGCACCGCCACCCGGCGTCTCGGACACCGCGACACTGCCGTTCAGGGCCTTCACGATGGACGCCACGATGGCAAGACCGAGACCGGAGCCTCCGGTCTCGCGCGCCCGGGACGTGTCCGCACGCCAGAAGCGCTCGAAGATCTGCTCGCGGATCTGCGGCGGGATGCCCTCTCCATGGTCGACGATCGCGATCGAACCCCGGCCTCGCACCCGGTCTGCATCCACCACGATCTCGATCGGACTGTCCTCGGGCGAGAAGCGGCGGGCGTTGCCGAGCAGGTTGGTCACGACCTGACGCACCTTGTTCTCCTCGCCGAGCACAATGGGGGGAGTGCGGACCGGCACGTCGCGGACCTCGGTGAAGTCGATCGCCGGCACGGGCTCCGTCGTACGCGCACGGCGCCGTAGACGCGACAGCGCGGTACGTCCGCGCGGGGCCGGTGCCGCCGCATCCGGAACCGCCTGCTCCGGAGCCGACACGGGTGCGGGGGCCGGTGCCGCAGCATCCACGGTCAGGTCGACGACCGTGATCGTGCGTCCGGGGGCCGCCGCACGCACGTCGAGTGCGGCGTCGCGGGCGATCGGACGCAGATCCAGAGGATCGATCTCGAGTTCGCGCTCTTCGTCGAGGCGGGCGAGGGCCAGCAGATCCTCGACCAGGACGCCCATCCGGATGGCCTCCTTCTCGATGCGCTCCATCGCTCTGGCGGTGTCCTCTTCGCCCTTGATCGCGCCCATTCGATACAGCTCGGCGTAGCCGCGGACGCTCACCAGCGGAGTCCGCAGCTCGTGGCTGGCATCGCCGATGAACCGACGCATGTGCCGCACGGTGCGATCGCGCTGGGCGAGCGAGTGATCCGCACGGTCCAGCATCGCGTTGATCGCGGCGTTGAGCCGGCCCACCTCGGTCGTCGGCTCGAGATCCGTGAGGCGCTGACTGAAGTTGCCGGCGGCGATCGACATCGCGGTCGACTCCACCTGACTGAGCCGTCGGAACGTCAGCGTGACGAGCCCGCGCATCAGCAGAGCGGCGATCACGATCGTGATCAGAGCCACGGTGATGTAGATCCCGAAGAACTGGCTGATGATCCGGTCGACGGCACCGAGCGGCTGGGCGACCAGCTGTACGAGCACGGCACCGCCCTCGCCGGTCGTCGTGGCGACCGAGGCCTTGAACTCCATGCCCTTCGTGCCCGAGAGCGAGAACACCGAGCCCTCGTTGTCGAGGGCGTCCTGCACGGAGTAACTGGAGGGGAACAGGGGCGAGCCGCTGGTGGTGCTGCTGCCGCCGGTCGTCGCCCGCAGCACGCCGTCGACGTCGTAGACCGCGAGGAAGAGGTCGCGCGGCGTGTCCTTCTGCGTGAACGTGGCATCGCCATCGACCTGCTCGACGGTGAAATAGCGGCCGATGAGGTCGGCCGACGCCAGCGCCGGGAGCTGCGACTCGATGTTCTGGATCAGCGTGGTGCGCAGGATCGGCACCGTGCCGATCCCGGCGACCAGCAGCCCCAGCGCGAGGACCGCGACGGTGACGCCGGTGACCTTCGCGCGCAGGCTGATCGCCCGCCACCAGCGGGTGACCGCATCCTGCTTGTGCGCCATGCGGTCCTCCCTGGTGGCGACGGGTGCAGCGGTGGCTGCGTGGTTACTTGCCGACCTTGAGCATGTACCCGAAGCCGCGCTTGGTCTGGATGACCGATTCCTCGGTGTGCGGATCGATCTTGCGGCGCAGGTACGAGATGTAGCTCTCCACGATGCCGGCGTCGCCGTTGAAGTCGTACTCCCAGACGTGGTCGAGGATCTGCGCCTTCGACAGCACGCGGTTCGGGTTGAGCATCAGGTAGCGCAGCAGCTTGAACTCGGTCGGGCTGAGCTCGATCGACTCGGATCCGACCTGCACGTCGTGCGTGTCCTGGTCCATCGACAGCTCGCCGGCGCGGATCACCGACTCCTCGTCCGCCTGCATCGTGCGGCGGAGGATGGCCTGTGCGCGTGCGACGATCTCGTCGAGGCTGAACGGCTTGGTGACGTAGTCGTCGCCGCCGGCGTTGAGGCCCTCGATCTTGTCCTCCGTGCCGTCCTTCGCGGTGAGGAAGAGGATCGGAGCGGTGAACCCGGCACCGCGGAGCCGCTTCGTGACGCTGAACCCGTTCATGTCGGGCAGCATCACGTCGAGGATGATGAGGTCGGGCTCCTCCTCGAGCACGGCGGAGATGGTGGCGGCGCCGTTGGCCACCGTCTTCACCTGGAACCCGGCGAAGCTCAGACCCGTGGAGAGCAGGTCGCGGATGTTCGGCTCGTCGTCGACGACCAGGATGCGCGCGTCAGTCATGACCCCATTATGGTGACTCCGCCGATGTCCTGGCTGATTATCCGCCGGAGCGCCGGATCAGGCAGCGAGTGCGTCCGCGTCGAGGATCGTGTAGCTGTACCCCTGCTCCGCGAGGAACCGCTGCCGGTTCTGCGCGTAGTCCTGATCGATCGTGTCGCGGGCGACGAGCGTGTAGAAGCTGGCCGTGCGGCCGGATGCCGTCGGGCGCAGCAGCCGTCCGAGCCGCTGCGCCTCCTCTTGACGGGAGCCGAACGACCCGGAGACCTGGATCGCCACCGAGGCGTCGGGAAGGTCCACCGAGAAGTTGGCCACCTTCGAGACGACGAGCAACGGGATCTCGCCCTCACGGAACCGGCGGTACAGTTCCTCGCGTTCGTCGATCGGTGTCGCCCCAGTGATCTGCGGGGCGTCCAGAGCTTCCGAGAGCACCTCCAGCTGGTCGAGGTACTGGCCGATCACGAGGATCTGCTCGTCCGGATGCTTCGCGATCAGCTCGCGGACGGCCCGCACCTTGGCGGGCGCCGAGGCCGCCAGGCGATAGCGCTCGTCGTCGCTCGCGGCGGCGTACTCGAGGCGGTCGCCTGCGGGCAGGTCGACCCGCACCTCGAAGCAGGCGGCGGGGGAGATGTATCCCTGCGCCTCGATCTGCTTCCACGGGGCATCGAACCGCTTCGGGCCGATCAGGCTGAACACGTCGCCCTCGCGCCCGTCCTCCCGCACCAGCGTCGCCGTGAGGCCGATGCGCCGCCTGGCCTGCAGGTCTGCGGTGAGCTTGAAGACCGGCGCCGGCAGCAGGTGCACCTCGTCGTAGACGATCAGACCCCAGTCCAGAGCATCCAGCAGCGCGAGGTGCGCGTACTGGCCTTTCCTCTTGGCGGTGAGGATCTGGTATGTCGCGATCGTGACGGGCCTCACTTCCTTGCTCTGCCCCGAATACTCGCCGATCTCCTCCGGCGTCAGCGTGGTACGGCGGAGGAGTTCATCGCGCCACTGCCGCGCCGAGACGGTGTTGGTCACGAGGATGAGGGTCGTCGTCTTCGTGGCCGCCATCGCCCCGGCGCCGACGATCGTCTTCCCCGCGCCGCACGGCAGCACGACGACCCCCGAGCCGTCCTCGGCGAACGCGTCGACGGCCTCCTGCTGGTACGGCCGGATGCTCCAGCCGTCCTGCTCCAGAGCGATCTCGTGCGGTGTCCCCGGGGTGTAGCCGGCGACGTCCTCGGCGGGCCAGCCGATCTTCAACAGCTCCTGCTTGATCTGTCCGCGCGCCCAGGCGTCGACGACATAGGTGTCCGGGGAGGGATGGCCGATCAGCAGCGGCTGGATGCGCTTGTTGCCGGCGACCTGGGCGAGCACGGCCGGGTCGGACGAGCGCAGGATGAGCGTGCCTTCCGCATCGCGCTCGATCACGAGGCGTCCATACCGCTCGACGGTCTCCCTGAGATCGACGGCGACCGAGGGCGGGACCGGAAAGCGCGACCAGCGGTCGAGGGTGGCGAGCATGTCGTCGGCCGTGTGCCCCGCCGCGCGGGCGTTCCACAGGCCCAGACGGGTGATCCGGTAGGTGTGGATGTGTTCGGGTGCGCGCTCCAGCTCTGCGAAGATCGCGAGTTCATGGCGGGCGCTCTCGGCATCAGCGTGGGCGACCTCCAGCAGCACGGTGCGATCGCTCTGGACGATCAGAGGGCCATCAGACATAGCAGAACAGTCTACGGCCGCGTGTGTCACGAGGGCTCGATGGCCGCCGAACGGATGCTCGAGACGGGCAGGGTGCGCTCGACATCGGCTGCGCGATCGCGACCGCGCAGCCGCCCGCCTCCGAGGCCGGTGACCTCGAGGAGCAGCTCGCGGGTCGAGCCGTCGGGCATCCCCACGGCGACACGGAGCACGGCCTTCGCGCGCACCGCGGCCTCGAGTTCGCGACCGAGCCAGGCCGCGTCGGCATCCGCTCCCGCGCTGCCCTCGCGCAGCCGGGAGACGAGTGCGGAGTAGTCCGCGGGCTCGACGCGCGGAGGGGCGACGGCGGGGTGCCGACCACCACTCGCGATCCGGCCGTCGGCATCGACGAGCGAAGCCGGGTAACGGGCGTCGGTCAGCGCCCAGTACGCCGCATCCCGAGCGGCGTTCGTCGTGAGGTGCCCGTCGCGGACCGACAGTCCGAGCGGACGCAGGGTCTGATCGACTGCCATCATCTGGAGAAGTGCGGGGTCGGAGCTCTCGATGCGCGTCCTGCCGGGCTCTGCGTCCGTGAGGACCCGGACCATACCGTGCCTCGCTCCCGTCTGCTCGATCAGGTAGCTCAGCGGTTGCGGGACACCCGTCAGCGAGATGCTCTCGAGGAACTCCGAGAGCGACGCCACCGTCTCGCCGATCGCGAAGGCCTTCGCGACCGACTCCGGGGTGAAGCGGTAGGTCGAGGCCTGCGCGGCCGACTCGCGCTCCGCGACGGTGCGCAGACGCACGTCGACGGCGGATGCGAGGGGTCCGGGAGCGATCGCCGTCAGATCGTTCTGCAGGAACAGCCGGTCGACCTCGGCGGGGAGATGCGCGATCAGCGCCTCTGGACCGATCCGACCGCCCTCTCGAACGGCGTGCGCCCATTCGGGTTCGGAGCCGTCGTCGGCGCGCAGTCCCAGCAGGCGTGCCTTCGCTTCGAGCCCGGCGCTCCGCTCGGACCAATCGGGATCCCACGGGTACGCGCCCCGCCACAGGGAGGAATCCGTCCATCCGCCCGCGTCGGTCCGGATGCCACGGGGAAGTCCCGCGCGGAATCCCTCCACAAGGGCTTCCCAGCGTTCGGCGACCGACGACCGGAGCCATCCGTCGGCAGACGTGGTCGCGTACAGCTGGCGTCCGACGGGAGTGAGCAGTCCGGCGAGTGCGGCGAGATCGACCAGGGAATCGACGGCATCCGCAGGCACTCCGTGCTCGGCGAGGTCCTTGCGCTCCACTGCGCTCAGCGATCCGTCGGCGATCAACGCACGAGGCCGGTCCTTCGTCGCGAGTATGAGGTCGGCGATCATGCCGACCGTCGTGAAGGCGTGTTCGGCGGCGCGTGCCGTGGACGCCTCGTCCGCGTCGTTCGGACGGCCTGGCTGCGCGACGTCGACGGCAGGGCGCTCGCGCACCGCCGCAGCGACGGGTTCCGGGAGTTGACCGTCCGGGCGCAGCAGCCCGAGGCCGATCAGCGGCTCTCGGAGCGCGCCCGGATCGCCTCCCTGTGCCGCACGAGCCAGGGCCGATGCTTCGTCGCGGGTCAGTGTCGGGAGCACCCGTGAGAGCGATGCCGCTTCGAGGAGGGACTCCGCCGCATCGAAGAAGTCCTGCCACCCGACATCCGCTCGCACACCTCGCGCGCCGAACAGCGCGTCGAGCTCTGCATCGCTCGCCGCGGCCAGCCAATCGGCCAGCGGTCGCGCGTGCGTGCTCATGACGGATGCCTCACTGGCGAGAAGCCGCGCGGCCCTTCCTGACGAAGCTCATGATCAGCAGGGCGACGATCATGGCGAACGCGGCGGGGAGTCCCCAGTACGGGATGCCGGCGATGAACGGCCACGCGCCGTCGACGAAGTCGTCCTTCGTCATGCCGACCGCGGTGCCGATGATGATCGCGAAGAAGCAGACGATCGAGGCGGCGGCCAGGCCGAGCGCCGTGAACGCCAGGATGCGATCCAGGCGACGGATCTCGGGTTCGGAGTTCTGCGCGCTCATCCCACTCAGCCTACCGCGTGCCCGACCGGTAGGCTGGAGGGGGTCGCACACGGGTGCGGCCTCTTCCGTACGACTCAGCGAGGTTTTCCCATGCCCACCGGCAAGGTCAGGTTCTACGACGAGGACAAGGGCTTCGGCTTCATCGCCAGCGATGACGGCCAGGACGTCTTCCTGCACGCGTCCGCGATGCCCGCGGGCACCGTCGTGAAGGCGGGGTCGCGTCTCGAGTTCGGCGTCGCTGACGGCAAGCGCGGACTGCAGGCGCTCTCTGTTCGCGTGCTCGAGGCGCCGCCGAGCCTCGCCAAGGCGAAGCGCAAGCCCGCCGATGACATGGCGATCATCGTCGAGGATCTCGTGAAGCTCCTCGACGGCATCGGTGGTGACCTGCGTCGCGGCCGCTACCCCTCGTCGAGCCACGGTCGCAAGATCGCCGCTGTCCTTCGCAAGGTCGCCGATGACCTCGACGCCTGATGCCGACGAGCGCCTGATCGGTGCTCACGATCTCGCGCTGGCCGCACTGCGCGAGATCACCCCTTCGTCCACGATCGGCCCGGCCGCGGGTTACCTCCTCGAGGAGGACGGCTCGGTGTCGCTGCGGTTCGAGAACCGCCTTCCGGGTTACCCCGGGTGGTACTGGACGGTGACGGTCGCCCGTGTCGACGACGAGGAACCGACGGTCCTCGAGGTCGAGCTGCTCCCCAGCGATGGCGCGCTGCTCGCGCCCGAATGGGTGCCGTGGGCCGAGCGTCTCGCCGAGTACCGGGCGCACCAGGTGGAGCTGGCGGAGCAGGCGGCGGCCATCGCCTCCGCCGCGGGCGACGCCGCTGATGCCGAGGGGTCGGACATCGACGAGGCGGATGACGACGAACTCGATGACGACGAACTCGAGGATGAAGATCTCGACGACGATGAACTCGACGACGACGACATCGAGGAGTCGCGCGTGCTGCACGCCGGCGACGTGGACGGTGTCGACATCGATGAGCTCGACGAGTCCGGCGATGGCGAGGACGACGACTCGGATGACGACGACGATTCCGCGGATGACGAGTCGGGCGATGACGACTCGGACGCGGATGACGAGTCGGGCGATGACGACTCGGACGCGGATGACGAGTCGGGCGATGACGACTCGGACGCGGATGACGAGTCCGATGACTCGGATGAGGATCGCGACTCCGAGGATGATGACGCTGAGGACTCCGACGACGACGAGGACGGCATCTCCGACGACGAGGAGTGATCGCACGCGATCGCGTGCAACCTGAGACGACGAAACCCCGGTGCCGCGGCACCGGGGTTTCGTCGTCTCTCAGGCTTTCGTGCCGGATTCAGGAAGCCTGCTGGGCGAGCACGAAGTCGAGCGCTCGCGTCAACTGGCGTACGTCGTCGGGCTCGATCGAGACGAAGGTCGCGACGCGGAGCTGGTTGCGACCGAGCTTGCGGTACGGCTCGGTGTCGACGATGCCGTTGGCGCGCAGGGTCTTCGCGATCCCTGCCGCATCGATCGCGTCGTCGAAGTCGATCGTCACCACGACGGGGGAGCGGTGCGCCGCGTCGGTCACGAACGGCGTGGCCACGCTCGATGCCTGCGCCCAGTCGTACAGCACACCGGAGGACTCCGCGGTGCGCGCGGCGGCCCACTCGAGACCACCGTTCGACAGGATCCAGTCGAGCTGGCTGTCCAGCAGGTGCAGCGTCGTCAGAGCGGGGGTGTTCAGCGTCTGGTTCAGGCGGGAGTTGTCCACGGCGTTCTTCAGGCTGAGGAACTCGGGGATGTACCGATCGGAGGCCGCAATGCGCTCGATGCGCTCGAGCGCCGCGGGCGACACCGCCGCGAACCACAGGCCGCCGTCGGAGCCCAGGTTCTTCTGCGGAGCGAAGTAGTAGACGTCGGCCTGCGTGACGTCGAAGTCGATGCCGCCCGCAGCGCTGGTCGCGTCGATCACGGTCAGTGCGCCGTCTGCGGCGACCCGCTCGATCGGGGCGGCGACTCCGGTCGACGTCTCGTTGTGCGGCCACGCGTACACGTCGACGCCGTCGGTGATCTCGGCCGCGATGCGCGAACCGGGCTCGGCCTTGCGCACATCGGGGGCGTCCAACCAGGGAGCGCCCGCCGCGGCGGCGAACTTGCCGCCGAACTCGCCGAAGACGAGATTCTGGCTGCGCTTCTCGATCAGGCCGAAGGCCGCGGCATCCCAGAACGCCGTGGACCCTCCGTTGCCGACGATGATCTCGTAGCCCTCGGGAAGGCGGAACAGGTTCGCGAGCCGCTCGCGCACGCTCCCGACGAGGTTCTTCACCGGAGCCTGACGGTGCGAGGTGCCCAGCAGACTCGCACCGGAGGCGATCAGCGCCTCGAGCTGCGCAGGGCGCACCTTCGAGGGGCCGCATCCGAAGCGGCCGTCAGCGGGCAGGAGGTCACGGGGAATCTCGATCGCCATTCCTCGATTCTAGGGCGCGGGCCGGTAGCGGTTTCGCCGCGTGACGCCGTGATGTCCGCGGGGGAAGGTAGGCTTGCCTAAGACCATCGGAGGGCCAGATGACCGACCTGATCGACACCACGGAGATGTACCTCCGCACCATCCTCGAACTCGAGGAGGAGAACATCGTTCCGCTGCGCGCGCGCATCTCCGAGCGGCTCGGTCACTCGGGTCCGACGGTCTCGCAGACCGTCGGACGCATGGAGCGCGACGGACTCGTCATCGTCTCCGAGGACCGTACCCTCGAGCTGACCGAGTCGGGTCGCCGCAAGGCGATCGACGTCATGCGCAAGCACCGGCTGGCCGAGCGCCTTCTCTCCGACGTCATCGGCCTCGACTGGGCGTATGTGCACGACGAGGCGTGCCGGTGGGAGCACGTGATGAGCGAGCAGGTCGAGCGCCGCCTCGTCGAGCTCCTCGGCCACCCGACGGAATCGCCCTACGGCAACCCGATCCCGGGTCTCGACCAGCTCGGCGACTCTCCTGCTCGCACCTTCGATGAGGGCGTGATCGGTCTCGTCCAGAAGCTCAACGCCGCCGGCGCTCCGATCGAGGGCACGGTGCGTCGTCTGGCTGAGCCCGCACAGGTCGACCCCGAGCTCCTCGAGCAGCTCCGCGACGCGGGTGTCGTGCCGGGTGCCAAGGGCGACTACCGCTTCAACGAGGGCTACGTGCTCATCCAGATGGAGGGCAAGGACGACGGTCTCGAGCTCCCCGTCGAGCTCGCATCGCACATCTTCCTGGTCGGCGAGAACGCCTGATCCGCGCGTGCTCCCCGCCGATTGTCAGGTTTGCGGGGTGACACGATCGTTATCTTCCGGTAGCCTCGGTCAGGTCGTCAGCGAAGAAGCCCGCTGACGATGAAACCATGGGGATCGCCTTCCAGGCTCGTCGTCCCCATGGCAGGAACGCACAAAGTACCCGAGCTACATTCGTGCCACGAGAAGCAGAGTGCCGACGAGCCAGCGCTACCCGAGCGTGCAGGCGCAGGAGGACATCGTTTTGGTCGCAGACATCGAATCGCCCGAGAAGAGAACTGAAGATCGAGCAGTAGCCCGCCGCGTCGACGCTCCACGCTCCGCAGCCCGGGTGGTCAAGCCTCTCCGATCGATCGCGATCTTCGGGGCGGTCGGCGCTCTCGTGGCTGCCGTCGCGCTTCCCGCCTACGCCTCATCGAAGCCGATCGACGAAGCCGCGACCACGGTCCAGCAGCTCGCTGCGGTCGATGCGCAGTCGCTCGTCGTGGCCTCCGAGGCCACGGCTGCACCCATCGAGCACGGGTCCTTCTCCGCGACGACCCCCGAGGAGATCGCGAAGAAGAAGGCCGAGGAAGAGGCGGCCGCACGCGCGGCCGCTGCAGCTGCGGCGGCCGCCGCGGCAGCGAAGAACTCGACGACCAGCACCACCTCGACGACGTATACGGGTAACTACGCGCTCACCGCTCCCGGCTCCGGCGAGGTCCGGTACCCGCTCCCGATCGGGTCCTACAACGTGAGCCGTACTCTCGGCAACGGCCACAACGGCATCGACATGGTCGCGCCGGCCATGACCCCGATCTATGCCGCGACCGCCGGCGTCGTCCGCGTCTCGTCGGAGGACTACTTCGGTTACGGTGTCGGTGTCGTCATCGACGGCGTCGTGGGAGGCGCAGCGGTCGGAACCACGTACGGCCACATGACCTATGGAACCCGTCAGGTGCAGGCGGGGCAGACCGTCTCCGCCGGTCAGCTGATCGGGTTCGTGGGCAGCACCGGGCGCTCGACCGCCAACCACCTGCACTTCGAGGTCAAGGTCAACGGCACGCTGCTCGAGCCGGGCGGCTGGCTCTCCGCCAACGCCGGTTGATCCGCCCCGGACGGCTGACACGCGCTGTTCATCGTCTGTTTCGCCCCGATCCCTTCGGTGATGGGTTAGCCTGATCCCGTTGTCGAGCGACGGGAGAGGCTGATGGAACGAATACCAGGCATCCGCACCATGGATGACCTCGGTCGACTCGTTCTCCAGCATCGTATGCAGGGACGTCACGGTTCTGCCGTGTGTGGAAGGCGCTGTCTGTAGGCAGCGCCTTTTCTCATCCCCGGGTACGCACTTTCCGCCGCACGATGTCGTGTGAGTCGAGAGTGCCGGGAAGCCGTCCCGGCGGATCGAGAGGATGAAGATGCGCACACTGGTCCTGAACGCCGGCTACGAGCCTCTGGCGATCGTGTCCTTCAAGAGGGCGCTGGTCCTCGTCATGAACGAGAAGGCGACCGTGATCGAGCGGGTCGAGGGCGACCCCGTGTGGGGCAGCCACGGAGTCTACGACCGGCCCGCCGTCATCATCCTGTCGAGATACGTGCGGGTCCCGATGACGAGACGAGTGCCTGTGACGCGGCGAGGCGTGCTGCGGCGCGACAATCATCGCTGCGGATACTGCGGAAAGGCCGCGTCGACGATCGATCATGTGATGCCGCGCTCGCGCGGGGGTCTCGACTCGTGGGAGAACCTCGTGGCCTGCTGCCTGCGCTGCAACAACGTCAAGAGCAATCGCACGCCGCAGGAGATGCACTGGCAGCTCCGTGTCACGCCGCGTCCGCCGCACGGGACCACCTGGAGCGTCCGAGGCACGGACCGCAGCGACCCCCGATGGGAGCCCTATCTCGCTCTCGCCGCGTGACGGTTCCCGACCCCCGATCCCGGTAGACTCGTGGCACGCCTTCGTAGCTCAGCAGGATAGAGCAGCCCTCTCCTAAAGGGCAGGTCGCTGGTTCGAATCCAGTCGAGGGCACCGCATCCTGATCACCGTCCCACGTCGGCGGCCCGCAGCACGGCGGCGAAGCTCGCCTCCAGGACCGAACGAGCGCGCCCAGCCGCCCACGAGATCTCACCGGCTCCCGCGGTGCGGTACTCGATCAGGGTGAGGGCGTCGCTGTCGGTGCCGCCACCGACGCTCGTCTGGTGCAGCGACAGCACCTCCACGCGGCTGCCGGCCTGCGCGAGCGCTGCGGTCAGAGCCTCGACCGGACCGAGCCCGTCGGTGCGGAACGTCGCGGTACCCGAGCCGGTGCGCAGCGTCAGCTCCGTGATGCTCTGGTCGACCTGGTAGCCGACGAGCGCCGGCGCCTGAGGACTCGTCGTCAGATAGCCGGCTTCGAACACCTGCCACAGATCCGCCGCGGAGAGCTCGTCGCCGCCGGCATCCGTGCGCTCCTGAACCTTCCGCGCGAAGTCGATCTGCAGCCGTCGAGGCAGCTCGATCCCGTAGCCGGTCTCGAGCAGGTAGGCCATGCCGCCCTTGCCTGACTGGGAGTTGACCCGGATCACGGCGTCGTAGCTGCGACCGATGTCGGCGGGGTCGATCGGCAGGTACGGCACCCGCCAGGCCTGGTCCCGCTCGTCGACGCCGTCGGCGGCGGCGCGTGCCCGGTGCTCGGCGAATCCCTTGCGGATGGCATCCTGATGCGTGCCGCTGAAGGCGGTGTGCACGAGGTCGCCGACGTACGGATGCCGGGCGTGCACCTCGATGCCGTTGCAGTACTCCACCGTGCGACGGATCTCGTCGATGTCCGAGAAGTCGATCATGGGATCGACGCCCTGCGCGTGCAGGTTCAGGGCCAGCGTCGCGATGTCGACGTTGCCGGTGCGTTCGCCGTTGCCGAAGATGCAGCCCTCGACGCGCTGTGCTCCGGCCAGCACCGCCAACTCGGCGCACGCGATCCCGGTGCCGCGGTCATTGTGCGGGTGCACCGACAGGATCACGCCGTCACGGCGCTCGAGATTGCGGTGCATGTACTCGATCTGGTCGGCGTAGACGTTGGGGGTGGCGATCTCCACCGTCGCGGGGAGGTTGAGGATGACCGGACGTTCGGGCGTCGCGTCCCACAGCGTCGTCATGGCATCGCAGACGTCGAGGACGTAGTCGGGCTCGGTGAGGTTGAACACCTCGGGGGAGAACTCGAAGCGCACGCGGGGCAGGTCGCCGGCGAGATCGAGCACATCGGCGCCGGCCGTGAGGATCAGCTCCCTCAGCTCGTCGCGGGACCGGCCCAGCACGACGTCGCGCCACGTCGGCGCGGTCGCGGTGTAGACGTGGATGACGACGGGATTGCGGATGCCGGCGATCGAGGCGACCGTGCGCTCGATGAGGTCCCGCCGGGCAGCGGTGAAGACGACGATCGTGACGTCCGCAGGGGCGAGGTCGGTGTCGGCGATCAACCGGACGAAGTCGAAGTCGGTCTGCGAGGCCGAGGGGTAGCCGACCTCGATCTCCTTGTATCCCATTGCGATCATGAGTTCGAAGAAGCGGCGCTTGCGGGCGGGGTCCATGGGTTCGGCGAGGGCCTGATTGCCGTCGCGCAGGTCGACCGGCACCCAGAGCGGCGCGGCGGTGAGGCGGCGAGTCGGCCAGGCACGCTCGGTGAGCGGCACCTCGACGCGGTCATGCGGGGCGGCGTAACGATGCGACGGCATCTGCGAGGCGCGCTGGCGGTTCCAGCTCGGCGCCTGCGAGGGGACGGGGCCCGCGGGGGTCGACAGGGTGGCGAACGGTGAGGAGGTCATGGGCGACGACGATAGCAACTCCTCAGACAAGTTGACAAGTTGTATAGTGAGGGCATGGCCCCCATCCAACGCATACCCCTGGCCGATCAGGCGGCGGAAGTGCTCCTCGAACGCGTCCGCTCCGGCGAGTGGGAGCTGGGGCAGAAGCTCCCCGGCGAGACCACGCTGGCTCCGCAGCTGGGTGTCGGGCGATCCACCGTGCGCGAGGCGATCCGTCAACTCGCGGGGAGGGGCGTGCTCACCACGCGGCAGGGCGCGGGGGTGTTCGTCACGGCGCTCGACGTTCCGGAGGACTGGGACGCCGTGCTGCGTCGGGCCGACATCGTCAGTGTGATCGAGGCGCGCATCGCGATCGAGTCCGAGGCAGCATCGCTCGCCGCCTCCAGGCGCACCGCCTCCGACGTCCGCGCGATACGCAAGGCGCTCGACGTGCGTCGTGACGCGACCCGGAGCATCGAGGAGCACGTCGACGCCGACACGGCGTTCCACCGGTCGATCCTCGTGGCCGCCCACAACCCGATCCTGCTCGAGCTGTTCGACGGGCTCACCCCCCGACTGCGTCAGACGATGATCGAGATGCTGCGCATCCGCGCCGCATACGGAGGAGCAGATGACCACGCGCGGCACGTGCGTCTCGCCGAGACCGTGATCGATCGGGATGCCGATGCCGCGGCATCCGAGAGTCGCAGCCACCTGAGCGGCCTCAAGCTGGCGCTCGCATGACCGGCGTCCTGCGACTCGACGGTGTGACCTTCCGCCGCAACGGCATCGAGATCCTGCACGGGATCGATCTCGAGGTCCGGGCCGGAGAGCACTGGGCTCTGCTGGGTCCGAACGGGGCGGGCAAGAGCACGATCCTCGGCTTCTGCGGTGCACAGACCCATCCGACCAGCGGCAGCGTCGACGTTCTGGGCAAGCGGCTCGGGCGCGTCGAACTGCAAGAACTGCGGCGCCACATCGGCCACGTGAACCCGCGGCATCCGCTCCGCTCCGACCTCACCGTGCTCGACGTCGTGCTCACCGGATTCACCGGAACGATCGAGCGGATGATGCGCTGGGCGCCGAGCGCCGAACAGGTCGCCAGGGCGCAGGAGCTCATCGCGATGGTCGGGCTCGACGATCGCGCAGAGGTGCACTGGCCGACGATGTCGCAGGGCGAACGGGGGCGGTCGCTGATCGCCAGGGCGCTCGCGCCGGCTCCCGAACTGCTGCTCCTCGACGAGCCGACGACCGGTCTCGATGTCGCGGCGCGCGAGCAGTTGCTCGAGACCATCGACGATCTCTCTCGCACCGAGCCCGAGCTCGCCTCCGTGCTGGTGACGCACCACCTCGAGGAACTCCCCGAGAGCACGACGCATGCGATGGTGATCGCCGACGGCCGCGTGCTGGCGACGGGTGCCGTGGGCGACGTCGTGACCTCGGAGACCATCTCTGCGGCGTTCCGGCATCCGATCGACGTCGCCCACCACGGCGGGCGCTGGAGCGCACGCGCTCGCAGACGCCTCGCCGTGTGAGGGTCAGTCCTCGCCGCGCCGCCAGAGCTTCGACGGCCACCAGATGCGCTTGCCGATGTCGTAGGCCAGCGCGGGGACGAGCAGCGAGCGCACGACGAAGGTGTCGAGCAGCACGCCGAACGCGACGATGAACGCCAGCTGCACGAGGAACAGGATCGGGATCACGGAGAGAGCCGCGAAGGTCGCGGCCAGCACGAGCCCCGCCGAGGTGATCACACCGCCGGTGATCGACAGACCGCGCAGGATGCCGTCGCGCGTGCCGTGCTTCACGGACTCCTCGCGCACCCGCGTCATCAGGAAGATGTTGTAGTCGATGCCGAGGGCGACGAGGAACACGAAACCGTAGAGCGGTACCGCCGGGTCGGCGCCGGGGAACTGGAAGATGCCGTTGAAGACGATCGCGGAGACGCCCAGCGCGGTGCCGAATGACAGGACCGTGGTGAGGATCAGCAGCACCGGGGCGAGGATCGAGCGCAGCAGCAGCATCAGGATCAGCATGATCACGACGAGGATGACCGGGATGATCAGGTTGCGGTCGTGGATCGACGCGTCGTTCGTGTCGATCGAGGTCGCCGTCACGCCACCGACGTGGGCGCCGAGTGCATCGAGCTCACTGCGGAGCTCGCGCACGGTGTCGGCCGCGGCGTCGGAGTCGGCGGCATCCGTCAGCGTCGCCTGCAGCAGCACCTCGCCGTCGACCACGGTGGGATCGGGCGCGGGGGTTCCCGGTGCGCCGACCGCGCCGATCCCGTCCTCGGTCACCGGAGCGGAGCCGCTCGGCGAGTCCGCCGCGGTGACGGTCACACCGTCCACGCCCGAGCTCGCGAGAAGCACGTCGGCGGCATCCTGCAGACGGTCCTCGTGCACCAGCACGTAGGCGGGGCTTCCCGAACCGCCGGGGAAGTGCTCGCCCAGCGCCGTCTGCCCGTCTCGCGCCTCGGATGCGCCGAGCACGAGATCGGACTGCGAGACACCTGAGGCGTTGAGCTGCGTGACGCCGGCGGCGCCGACGATCAGCACGAGGGTCGTGACGATCCAGATCGCGCGGGGGCGTCGGCTCACCGCACGCGAGAGGCGGGCCCAGATGCCCGTGGTCTTGTGGCCGTCCTCGGCGATGACCACTTCGGGCTCGAACACCGGACGTCGCGGCCAGAACACCGAGCGTCCGAAGAGCATCAACAGGGCGGGGAGCAGGGTGAGGGCGGCGAGCATCGCGAAGACGATGCCGATCGCGGCGACGGGACCGAGGGTGCTGTTGGACTTGAGGTCGCTCAGCAGCAGGCACAGGAGCCCCGCGATCACGGTTCCGCCGGACGCCAGGATGGGTTCGAACGATCCCTTCCACGCGGCGAACAGCGCCGCTCCCTTGTCGTGGGTCGAGCGCAGCTCCTCGCGGAAGCGTGCGACGAAGAGCAGGGCGTAGTCGGTCGCCGCGCCGATCACGAGGATGAAGAGGATGCCCTGGGTCTGTCCGCTGAGCAGCAGGATCTCGGCCTTGGCCAACCACCACACCACGAGCAGTGCGACGCAGAGCGCGAAGAGGCTGGTGGAGAGCACGACGATCGGCAGCAGCGCGGAGCGGTAGACGAGCACGAGGATCACGAGCACCGCGAGCAGTGCGACGCCGAGGAGCAGACCGTCGATGCCGGCGAAGCCGGCGGAGAGGTCGGCGCTGAATCCCGCGGGCCCGGTGACGAAGACAGTGACGCCGTCGGGTGCGGCCTCTCGCAGGTGCTCGGCCAGCGCCTCAACGGTCTCGGAGAGCTCGGCGTCTCCGCTGACCGGGATGAACGCCTGGACGGCCTGACCGTCGTCGGAGGTGATCGCGGGCGACACCTCGTCCTCGATGCCCTCGACATCGGTCGATGACGTGATCGCATCCGAGATCGCGGAGACGTCGCTCTCGGAGAGCGTGCCGTCGCCGACGAACACGGCGATCGCGGGGATCGACTCGCTGTCGTTGAAGTCGCCCAGAACCTTCTGCACGACGGTCGCATCCGCGGACTCCGGCAGATAAGTGGTCCGGTCGTTCGACGAGACCTCGTCGATCTTGCCGAACAGCGGACCGCCTGCTCCGGCCGCGGCGAGCCAGACGAGGATCAGGAGTGCGGGGACCAGGGCTCTGATCCAGGAGCGGCGGCGCGGCCGCTCGCGGGTCTCGTTCTCGGGCGCGGGGGCATGCTCGACGGGGGTGGTCATGGTGTTCCTCTCGGATTCCAGGAAGGGCTCACGACACCCACGCGAGGATGAGGATCATCGTCGCGAGGAAGCCGGAGAAGTAGTTGAGGGAGATGAAGCGTCGCCAAGAGCGGTTGGTGGCCCCGGCGGTCTCGTCGGTGACGTTCCACCAGGGTGCGGCGTTGACGACATAGGGAAGGGCGAGGATCGCGCCGAGTGGGCCCGGCCATGGGACGAACAGCATGATCACGCCGGCGGCGAGCCACAGGATCACAGTGAGCCGTACGGTGCGGCGCGCGCCGATCACGGTGGCGATCGAGGAGAGGCCGCCGATCCGATCGGGTTCGATGTCCTGCACAGCGCCGAAGGCGTGCGCGGCCATGCCCCACACGAAGAACGCGATCAGCACGAGCACGCTCGCCGGGGTCATCTCGGCGCGCGCGAGGGCGAAGCCGACGACCGCCGGCGTCACGAAGTGCAGACTCGAGGTGACGGAGTCGAGGAACGCGCGCTCCTTGAAGCGCAGGCGCGGTGCCGAGTACGCGATGACGGCGAACACCGAGACCGTGAGCGCGATCCAGGAGAACGGGTCGCCCACGGCGTACAGGTACACCAGGAACGGGATGTTCGTCAGCGCGGCCGCCCAGAGCGTCGTCCGATGGATGCGGGGCGCGAGCAGCGCGCCCTCGATCCCGCCCTTGCGCGGATTGGCGAGGTCGGAGGCATAGTCGAACACGTCGTTGATCCCGTACATCGCGAGGTTGTACGGCACGAGGAAGTACAGGAATCCGATGATCAGTGTCGCGTCCACCTCACGGGTGGTCAGCAGGTAGGCCGCGGCGAAGGGGAAGGCGGTGTTGATCCAGCTCACCGGACGCGACGACAGGACGATCTGGCCCGCGTCGCGCAGCGCGGTCATCGGTCCGCCTCCGTCGTGGGGGCCGAACGCCGGGAGCGCAGCAGCGCCCACAGCGCGGGGAGCAGGAGCGCCCCGGCGAGCGGGTAGGCGAAGTCCTCGACCGGGGCGAGACCTATCATCACGCCGGAGAGCAGATCGGGCGCATAGTGGAACAGACCGCTCGCGATCATGAGGTTGTCGAAGACCGCGGTGAGGATCACCAGCACCCCGACCGTCACCGCCACGGCCGCAGCGACCGCGCGGCGGCGCGAGAACAGCGTCGACACGATCGAGGCGGCGACGGCCAGGCCGATGAAGACCAGGGCGAGCACCAGGTAGCCGCTCACGAGGGCTGCTCCGTCCGCCGGCGCCGTGCGGTGGACAGCATCCGCACCGTCCCGGAGTAGACGATCATCGTGCAGACCGTGAGGAAGAGCAGGAAGACCGGTTCCTCGAGAGGCATCTCGGGAGCGAGCACGATGCCGGTCGCGATCGCGGCATCCCCGCGCAGGAAGATCCCCGCCGAGATGCCGACCGCGTCCCAGGCGAGGAAGAACGCCAGCCCGGCGATGGTCACGATCGTCGCCGCCAGCGGATCACGCCAGAAGAACAGACGGAACCGCCGGTCGAGCAGCAGCATGCAGCCGAGCGAGACCAGCAGGAAGGTCAGGTAGAGCGCGCCGGTCATCTCGTCGAGCTCCGCTGCTGCACGCGGACGGGCTCGGGCAGCGGGCCGCCGGAATGGTCGCCGCGGATGCGCTTCAGCACGAGCTCCGCGCTGATCAGGCACATCGGCACGCCCACTCCAGGGGCGGTGGTCGCCCCGGCGTAGTAAAGCCCGTCGACGCGACGCGAGACGTTCTGCGCACGGAACATCGCACTCTGGGAGAGCACGTGCGCCGGGCCCAGCATCCCGCCGCGCCACGAATGGTAGTCGGACGCGAAATCCGCAGGTCCCGTGGTCTGCCTCACGACGATCCGCTCACGGAGATCCGGGATGCCGGCCCACTGCGCGATCATGTCGATCGCCGCATCCGCAGTGCGCTCGACCTCGGGGGAGCCCGCGCCGTCGGCGCCGCCGTGACCGATCCCCGTGTCGGCGGGCACCGGCACGAGCACGAAGAGGTTCTCATGGCCCTCGGGTGCCACCGAGGCATCGGACGCGCTCGGACGGCACACGTAGATCGACGCGGGGGAGGGGATCTCCGGATCCGCGCCGAAGATCGCCTCGAAGTTCGCGTCCCAGTCGTCCGTGAAGAACAGCGAGTGGTGCGGCATCTCCTCGAGGCCTCCGCGGACGCCGAGCATGACGAGCACGGCACCGGGGCCGCTGATGCGCCGATTCCACCAGCTCTCCGGGTAGGTCTGCAGGTGCGGGGGCAGCAGCGCCGTCTCGGTGTGATGCAGATCCGCTCCGGAGACGACGATGTCGGCATCCTCCCTGTGACGGATGCCGTCGGCGTCGACCCAGTCGACCCCGGTGACGCGGGTCCTCCCGCGGCCGGCCGAGGCTGTGGCGATGCTGCGCACATCCGCGCCCGTGCGGATCTCGGCACCGGCGTCTCGGGCCAGCTCGGCCAGGACCTCGACGACGCGCCAGAAGCCGCCCTGCGGATAGCTCACGCCCTCGTCGAGGTCGAGAGCGCTCATGAGGTGGTACATCGAGGGCGCGCTGCGCGGGTCGGTGCCGAGGAACACCGCGGGGTAGCCCAGGATCTGGCGCAGCACCGGATGCCGGAACCGGCGGGCGATGAACGATTGCAGGCGCACGGTGAGCAGCGTCGCCAGAGTGGGCAGCCGCCGAACCACGTCGGGGACCAGCAGGCTCGACAACCGGGTGAACGGGTTGTAGAGGAAGTGCTTCTCCGCCAGCGTGTTGGCGAGATCCGCCGAGTCCAGGTACTCCGATATCGCCGCACGGGATCCGGGTTCGAGCGAATCGAACAGCTCGAGCGCGGCCTCGCGTCCGGCAAAGACGGTGACCGGCTGCTCGCCGTTCGCCGGATCGCGGAAGACGCGGTACCCCGGATCCAGCCGGGTGAGATCGAGGTGATCCTCGACCCGCGTCCCCATCATGCGGAAGAAGTGCTCGAAAGCGCGGGGCATGAGATACCAGGAGGGCCCTGCGTCGAATCGGAACCCTTCGCGCTCGATCGAACCCGCACGTCCCCCCACCCGATCGTTCTTCTCGAGGACGACGACCTCGTGCCCTTCGTGTCGCAGAAGGCCGGCGGTCGCGAGGCCGGCGACGCCCGCCCCGATGATCACGACCCGGCTCATGCGTCGCGCTCCTTCGCTGTCATGGCGATCGCGCGCAGGGCGATCGTGGCCTTCTCGGCATCGGGTACGCGCACGCGGCGGCGGTACAGTTCGGCCGCAGGGGTGGTCGCGACCTTGCGGGTGAGGGCCGAGAACAGGCCGTGCGCGGTGCGCACAGCCGCGCGGGCGTCCTTGGGCAGCAGCGGGATCGACAGGGCTGCGCCATCCAGCTGCTGATGGACCGTGGCGACCCAGCGATCCCGATCGGCGTCGGTGATCGTGGCCGACTCCGAGAGGTAGCCGCGTTGCAGTCGGGAGGTGTCATCGGCGATGTCGCGCAGGAAGTTCACGTTCTGGAAGGCCGCTCCCAGCTGGCGTGCCCCGTGCTCGAGGGCCTCGAGCTGCGGGGCCGTGCGGCGCTCGGCGTGCATGAACACGCGAAGGCACATCAGACCGACCACCTCCGCCGAACCGTAGACGTACTTGCGGTGGGCCCCGTCGTCGTAGGTGGTGACGGCCTCGCCGCCGGGGTGCGCGAGGTCCGCGCTCATCGACTCGAAGAACGGACGGGTCAGCTCTTCGTCGATTCCGGTCGTGCGCGCGGTCCGGCCGAATGCGTGCAGCACGAGATCGGTGCTGTAGCCGCGGCGCATCGCCGCATGCGCATCGGCGATGTACGCCTCGAGTGCGTCCGTCTGCGCGCCGAGGTCGAGACCCGCCTCGGCCGCGACGCCGTCGACGATCTCGTCGGCGACCCGCACCATGGCGTAGATGTTGCGCACGTGCTGTCGATGCCGCGCGCCCAGCAGCCGGGTGGCGAGACCGAACGACGTCGAGTACGAGCGGATGACATCGGATGCCGCGATCTCCGCGGTGCGCGTGAAGCGGGCGAGGGCGGCATCCGCCGCCCCGGAAGCGGTGTGCCTGGTCGCGGTCACGAGCGTCTCCCGTCGATCCTCGCGGCCAGCGCCAGCAGGACGTCTCGGAGCGCGCGGGGGAGGGCCGCGTCCGGCGCGGTGAGCAGCTGCCGCGCGTCGGCGAGCTCCTCGGCGACGAGGTTCTCGACGAAGGCCTCCGCGCCGCACTCTCGGAGCCGGTCGCGGATCCCCGCGGCATCGGCGGCGCTCAGATCGGCCGTGCCGAAGCGGAGTTCGATCGAGGGCCAGACGCTCGTCATCCGGGCGTAGGCGATGATCGCGGTCTCCTTGCCCTCGCGCAGATCCGAGTGCGGGTCCTTGCCGTGGGTGTCGGCATCGCCGAAGGCAGAGAGGAGGTCGTCCTGCAGCTGGTATGCGAGACCGAGATGGCGACCGATCGCGGCGATCGCAGCCTCGGACTCCGGCGAGGCGTCCGCGAGGATCGCAGCGGCGCGCAACGGGAGCTCGAAGGAGTAGGCCGCGGTCTTCCTCGTCGTCATCGCGAGGATGCGCGGCAGCTCGGGCGTGATCACGCCGTCACTGAATCCCACGTCGGTGTGCTCGCCCACGACGGTCTCGAGGATCACGCTCTCCAGCAGGTCCAGAAGGCGGAGGCGCATGTCCGAGGGGACGTCCGCACGGGCGAATCCCATGACCGACGAGGTGAGCAGGAGATCGCCCATCAGCACTGCGCCGGTGCGCCCCCAATGACGGGCATCGGCCTCGGGGATGCCGATCGTCGACGACGACGGGCGCTCGGCGAGAGCGCCGATGAGGTTCGGGCGCCCGCGGCGGACGATGTCGCCGTCGAGCACGTCATCGTGCAGCAGGAAGCCGTAGTGCAGCAATTCGACCGTGGCGGCGAGCTCGATGGCGGCGTGTGCGGTCGAGGGTGTCGGCGCGGCCTCGCCGTGGAAGGCGTCGAAGGCATCGAGGAGCAGGCGGGGGCGGACGAGCTTGCCGCCCAGCGCCGTCTCGGCGGTGAGCTGCCACAGCCGGAGGAAGTCGGGACCGTAGGCCTCGGCGGACGCGATCCCGGCCGAGAGGCGGCGTCGCAGGGCGTCTTCGACGAGGGAGGAGAGTGCGTCAGCGGTCGCGGCGACGGCGGACATCAGATCGCCCCGAGACTGCGGAGGAGACCGATCTGCTCGCGCATCCACGGGCTGAAGACGAAGGGCGTGCTCTGCACGGCCTGCACGATGTCGTCCGGGCTCGCCCACGCCCACTCCGACACCTCTTCCGGGCGCGGATCCATCGGTCCCTCGAGGACGGCGAGATGCACGGGGCAGATCTCGTTCTCCACGATCCCGCTGGCATCGACCGCGCGGTAGCGGTAGTCGGGGAGGACCGTGCGGACCTGGGAGACCCGCACTCCGAGTTCGTCGGCGGCACGGCGGTGCACGGCATCCAGCATGGCTTCGCCCGGACGCGGATGCCCGCAGAAGCTGTTCGTCCACACGCCGGGCCAGGTCTGTTTCGACAGTGCGCGACGGGTGAGGAGGATCCGACCATCCGCGTCGAGCAGGTGGCAGGAGAAGGCGAGGTGGAGGGGCGTGTCGGTCGTGTGGACCTCGTGCTTGGGCAGCGTTCCGATGGGCACAGCGGCGTCGTCCAGAAGGGTGACCTCGTCCATGTTCCCTCCTCCATTCACTAGCTAGGCGAGTAATCAACCTAGCATGAAGTATTTGGTGTGTAACATGATGGCATGACACCCGCCATCGGCGCCAGCGACACCGGCTTCAGCGCGGCCGGCGCCACCGAGCCGTCGGCCGCTTCGGACGGTCTCGCGCACGCCGCGATCTACAACGTCGAGTCGAGCGACCCGCGCGATGAGCTGGTCGATCGCGGGGACGCCACGCCGGCGGATATGCAACAGATCGCCGCACTCATGCAGGCGCTGGGGCAGCTGCGGGAGGCCGAGCAGCGACTCTCGACGGCGTCGCGGCGGTACATGAAGCTCAACGAGACGGATATGCGGGCGCTGCACTATCTGATCGTCTGCGCGAACCGCGACGTGACGGCGACGCCCGGGGGAATCGCCCATCATCTCGACATCTCGACGGCGTCGACGACCAAGCTGCTCGATCGGCTCGAAAAGGGCGGCCACATCATCCGTGCGCCGCATCCGACCGACCGGCGGGCTCTCGCGATCTCGATCACGGCCGAGACCCGGCGGGCC
This sequence comes from Microbacterium sp. ZW T5_45, assembly GCF_044987415.1. Classification (NCBI taxonomy): domain Bacteria; kingdom Bacillati; phylum Actinomycetota; class Actinomycetes; order Micrococcales; family Microbacteriaceae; genus Microbacterium; species Microbacterium sp. ZW T5_45. The sequence continues at coordinate 149,059 of NZ_JBJDRJ010000004.1, forward strand.
GCCATGGAGACGGTGGGGCGTCAGCAGGCCAAGCGCTTCTATGCGGCGGCTCGGCTGTCGCCGGTCGAACGGGATGTCGTCATCCGCTTTCTGGAGGACATGACGGCGGAGATCACCCTCACGGGAGAGGAGTCGTGGGCGCTCGACGACGCCCACGAGTGATCACCCTCAGTGAGCGGCGTTGTACGCCTCGACGACGGGAGCGGGAATGCGCCCACGTTCGGAGAGCGTGTAACCGTTGTCATTCGCCCAGGCGCGGATCGCCGCGACCTCGGGATTGCGGGCGGGGCGCTTTCGCGAGCTGCCTGAGCGGGGGGCCGCGGCGCCGGACGAGCCGGCGCGGCGCGCGGCCGAGATGTAGGGCTCGAGCGCCGCGCGGAGCTCGGCGGCGTGCTCGGCGTTGAGGTCGATCTCCCATGAGGTGCCGTTCAGCGAGAAGTGGATGGTCTCGCCATCGCCGACTTCGAGGACGCTGCCGTCGATGTCGTCGACCAGCTGGTGCACAATTCTTCTCGCCATAGGAAAGACCATAGCGATGTATCGTATTGGCGACAAGTGCAGTATTGATGCCTGAATAGGAATTCTGCGGAAATACCGAAATCACCGTGCGCTATTCGAGCGCAATTGCATCGAGAAATGGGCGCCCGTCAGGGGAGCAAGCCCGCTCTGCGCGCTTTCGCGACGGCGGAGTGCCTGGTCGAGGCATCGAGCTTCGCCATCGCCGCGGCGAGATACGCCTTGATCGTTCCCTCGGTGAGCTGCAAACGGGCGGCGACTTGGGCGTTCGTCTCGCCGAGCGCGACACGGGCGAGTACGTCGGTCTCGCGTCGAGACAGCCGGATCGGACTCACGGACGGCGTCGACGGCGCTCCGGTCCCTCCTGCCAAAGACACCAGACGTCGTTCGAGCGTTCCGATGCGGGCGCGCAGCGCGGGGTCTTCGATCGAAGCGGCGATGCCGCGCAATTCGACGAATGCCTCGCGCAATTCCTCCCGGTGCGCTGCGGGGATTCCGGTGCCGCCCGCGGGCGTCGCGCCGAGTCGGCGCTGCACCTCGTCTCGGATGCGCAGTTCCTCGGCGACGGACTGCGCAACCTGCATCGCGGGGGCGGTCGAGACGCCGCCCGCGGGAGCCGACTCCCAGGCTCCGGCGTAGAGGACTCCGCGCGCGCGTCCGTCCACGATGATCGGCAGAGCGAGGAGCGTGCGCAGCCCCTCACCGAGCACGAATCCGTCGTAGTCGTGCGTGATCTGGCGGGAGGATCCATAGTCGCTGGTCATCCGAGGTCGCTGCTCGGTCATCGCCCGGCCACCGAGCCCTCGCTCCGGGCGGACCCGCAACCCGTCCAGCCGCCGCGTGCGGTTGCCGACGATGCTCGTCACGCTCACTTCGCCGCCTCCGCCGCCGTGACCGTCGGAGAGCAGGCCGCCGAATGCGACCGGGAACCCGGTGCGGCGCACGAGCTCGTGCACTGCTCTCGCGACGAGTTCCATCTCGGACTCGTCCCCGGGCGTCGTGCTCACGACCACCTGTCCTCCCGGGCGACTGCTGCGGCTGCGGGGCGACGGCGCCGTTCCCCGTGATGGCGACGAGGCTACCACCGGTGCTCGTCGTCAGGGGTGCGCGGGCCCCCGCGGCCTACTCGCGGGAGCCCACGCCATACCCGGAGCGCGAAGGCTCCCCGCCCCCTGCCTCCAGGTCGAGCAGGAACCTCTTGCGTTCGGGATGGGCGCCGTATTGCCCGGCTGATCCGTCGGAGCGCACCACCCTGTGCACGGGGACGATGATCGAGAAGGGCGTCACGCGACAGGCGGTGCCCACGGCTCTGGCCGCACCGGGATGCCCGGCGGCGATGGCGACCTCGCCGTAGCTCATGGTCTCGCCCCATTCGATCGTGCAGATCGTCTGCAGCGCGGTGCGGGTGAATCCCTCGGCGAGCCGCCAGTCCAATCGCAGATGGTCGGTGAACCGGACCGGTGTGCCCTCGAAGTAGTCGTCGAGCAGACGGGCGAGTTCATCGGCAGCTCCGGGGGCCGGCTCCGGGGTCGCGCCGAGTTGTCGGGAGACACCCTCGAGCAGCCACGGCACCGTGGGGTCGATCGCCTCGGAGAGGTCGAAGCGCACGATGCCCTCGGCGGAGAACACTGCGAGAGCGTCGCCGAAGGGCGTCGGTGCGAAGTCGTATCGGAAAGTCATGCGTCCATCCTGGCTCGCCGCGCCGACGTGCCGGGCGGTCGAACCCGCGAACGGGGGAGAGCTCGATCGAGATCGTCACCTGGGGACGAGGAGTGCGACAGGCTCCGTTCCTGGCCTGCAGCAGCGCAAAATCCGGGGAAACCCGCCAGGGATACCGGCCGTGCCGTATGTCGCGCATAGTGTGTGAGATGTGTGGCGACGTGATGGCAAGGCCGCGAGTGACGCGGCGACGGATGCTGCCGTGACCCTCGGCGATCTGAGCACGTCGGCGACGGGCATCGGCGTCGCGCACGCGGCCGAGTCCGAGCGCATCCGGCTGCGGGCCGAGGCGGCAGACCTGGGCGGGCCGTCGCCCCTGGTCTCCTTCCGCGACACCGTGGAGTCCGGCATCGACATCTCGAAGGCCCATCCCGGCAGCCTGCCCCAGTTCATAACCGGCAAGTCGACTCTGCTGTCGAATCTGTTCCGCGACGAGGTCGGCCTGCGCACCGCGAGACTGGCTGCCGACCGCATCACCGCGAAGAACACCGAGCTGCGCACCGTACGCGGCATCGACGCCGTGCATCTGGCGGTCGGCGTCGCGGGCTGGCGGATCGGCGGCGCGGACTTCGCCGCACCGGTGCTGCTTCGGCCGCTCGCGATCCGCCGGCACCACTCCGACTTCGAGCTGAAGCTGCAGGGCTCGTTCGAGGTGAACCCGGAACTCGTGCGCATCGCGCGCGAGCACTTCGGCATCACCATCGATGCGACCGCCCTCGCGGCCCTCGCCTACGACGGCGGCATCTTCAAGCCGCAGCCGGTCATCGACAGCCTGCGCGCGACCACTCGCTCCATCGACACGTTCTCGGTGCAGCCCCGCCTGGTCGTCTCCACGTTCGCCGATGTCGCCGGTTCCATGTCCCGTGACAACCGCACGCTCGATCACGTCGTGCTCAATGCGCTCGCCGGCCACGTCGGCGACCGTGAGCAGGTCACTGTCCGTCGTCCGGAACCCCGGCACATCGGCCCGGACGACCGTACGCCCGCCTCGGACAATCTGCTCCTCGATGCGGATTCCGAGCAGGAGGCCGTGCTGGCGCGGATCACTGCGGGGCACTCCCTGACCGTCGCGACGCTTCCTGGCACGGGCGGCACGCAGACGGTCATCAACGCGCTCGGCGAGCTCGTCCGCGCCGGACGCCGCGTGCTCGTGGTCTCGGCCCGGCGCTCCACGCTCGACGGGGTGCGGCATCGCCTCGCCGGGATCGGACTCGACCGGCTGGCGATCTCCACCGCGGCCGTGCGGCGCGACCTGGTCCGGGCGATCGGGCGCAACGAGAAGGCGACCTCGCCCAAGATCAGCGAGGTCGACGACGCGCTCGTCCGCCTGCGCACCGTGCTGCTCGACTACCGCCGAGCCCTCACCGCCGAGGTCGCCGGCACCGGAGCCTCGGTGCTCGACGCGACCCGCCAGCTCACCCGGCTCGCCTCGCTGCCGCATCCGCCGTCGACGACGGCTCGCCTGAGCCCGGACGCACTGCGGAGACTGTCGCACGACCGCTCGGCGGCGGCCGAGGCGCTCGCGCACGCCGCACGCCTCGGCGAGTTCCGATTCGGCCCGAACGACTCCCCCTGGTACGGGGTCAGCTTCACGACCACCGAGGCCGCACGCGCGGCGCACCAACTGGCCGGTCGACTGCACGCGGAGAGCATCCCCGCCCTCCTCGAGCGCGGATACGCGCTGATCGCGCAGACGCACATGCGTCCGTTCGCGACCGTGGACGAGCTGGGTGAGTACCTGGACCTGCTGCAGGGCATCAGGGACTCCCTCGACCGGTTCAGCCCATCGGTCTTCGAACGCCCGCTCGGTGAACTCATCCAGGCGCACGGCTCGCGCCGGGACTCACCCGGGATGTCGAGCGCGAACCGGCGCCGACTGAAGCGGCTCGCGAAGGAGTACGTCCGTCCCGGCGTGCACGTCACCGAGATGCACGAGGCCCTGTTGCGCATCCAGACCCAGCGCACGCAATGGCAACGCTGCGTGGATGCCGGCGTGCAGCCGGAGATCCCGCTCGGCCTCAGCGAGGTGCATGCCTCCTGGGAGCGGGTGCAGTCGGAACTCGCCGAGCTCGACACAGCCCTCGGCCGCCGAGAGCCACTGGCGTCGCTTCCGGTGGCCCGATTGGTGCGCACGCTGGCCGGCCTCGCGGCGAAGTCCGATGTGTTCGACAACCTCGTCGAGCGTGCGCAGCTGCGCGATCGGCTCGCCGAACTGGGCATCGCTCCGCTCCTCGCAGAACTCTCCGTGCGCCACGTCGCCGAGTCGCGCGTCGGGGATGAGCTCGAGTTCGCCTGGTGGCAATCGCTCCTGGAGCGTGCGCTGCAGGACGACAGGGCACTGCTCGGTGCGAACACCGCCGTGGTCGACCGCCTCGAGCGCGACTTCCGTCTCGTGGACGAGGCGCACGCGGCCGCCGCAGGTCCGCTGCTGGCGTGGCAGCTCGCCAACCAGTGGAAGATCGCGATCGTCGACGAAGCGCAGGAGGCGCAGAACCTGCGTCGGGCACTGACCCAGCCGGGCACGACGACGGCCGAGATCGTCAGCGCGGCCCCCACCCTCGTGAACACCCTCGCGCCGGTGTGGATATCGTCTCCGTACCTCGTGCCCGAGATCCCGGACTCCGTCGAGTTCGACACCGTGCTCCTCGTCGACGCGGCAGCCATCAACCTCGCGGAGGCAGCTCCCGCGATCCGACGTGCGCGGCAGGTGGTCGCCTTCGGCGACCCGGTGACCCAGAAGCCGACGCCCTTCCACGTCGCGGTCGATCCGGGGCCGCAGTGGGAAGCAGAGGTGCCGTTCGATGAGACCTCGGTGTTCGAGCGCCTGTCCGAGCTGCTTCCCGTGATGACCCTGACCCGCAGTTACCGTGCGGGCGGCGAGGACCTCGCCGAGCTCATCAACGACGCCTTCTACGGCGGCGAGATCGTCTCGCTGCCCTGGGCGGGGTCGTACCTGGGTCGCGGCAGCCTCGCCGTGGACTACGTCGAGGGCGGGACCGGCACCCCCGACCCGATCTCGGGCGCCGTGGAGAGCCCCGACGCCGAGGTCGCCAGGGTGGTCACGCTCGTGGTCGAGCATGCGGTGCACCGCCCTGAGGAGACGCTGATGGTGGTCACCGCCAGCGCGCGCCATGCCGAGCGCGTGCGCGCCGCCGTCACCGCGGCGTTCGCCGGTCGCTCCGATGTCGCGGCGTTCGTCGGTCGTGACACGATCGAGCCCTTCACCGTGCTGACCCTCGAGGAATCGGTCGCCGAGAGCCGCGACCGCGTGATCTTCTCGCTGGGCTTCGGTCTGACCAAGCACGGACGCGTCCTCAGCGACTTCGGGGATCTGTCGACCGCCGACGGCGAGCGGCTGCTCACGGTCGGCATGACCCGGGCGCGACGCTCCATGGTCATCGTCTCGTCCATCCGCCCGTCCGCCTTCGACGAGGGGCGCCTCGAGCACGGAGCGGCGACACTCATGTCGATCCTCGGCAACCTCGCGAGTCGCGGCCGCGACGCTCGTCTCGAGGATCTGGCCGACCCGCTGACGCTCGCGCTCGGGAGGGAGCTGCGCCGGCTCGGAGCATCCGTGGACGTCGACTACCGTGGCCTGCTGCCCTTGGTCGCGCAGCACGACGGCAAGGCCGTCGTCATCGAGGCCGACCCGGAGTCCCGGGGGGAGTCCCTGCGCGAGACGCTGCGGCTGCGGCCCCAGGTGCTGCGCCGGCTCGGGTGGCACTATGTGCGGGTGCACGCGTTCGACCTGTACAGCGATCCGGCGACCGCGGCGACCCGCATCGCCGAGGTGCTGGGCATCTCGCCCTCGGCGCCGCGCGCCGAGCAGGACACGCAGCCGATCGACCCTCTCGAGGCCTGAGGTGGCCGAGGAGCGGCCGCAGCACGTCGAGAAGGTGCCCGGCTCACGTCGCGCGCGGCTGACGGCGGTCCCGGGAACGGACCCAGAACCCGAGAGCGGCCCCGATGCGGCGAAGCGGCAGAGCTCTGCGGCATCCGACGGCGCGCAGGGACCGAACGATCAGCGGATGCTGCAGGACGTGCCGCCGCATTACTGACGCGACCACGAAGACGCGCCCGCCGCATCCGTGGAGGATGAGACGGGCGCGTCGTCGGCCGCTGCGGTCAGCTCGAGGCGGCGTCCTTGCGCAGGAGGTCGCGGATCTCGATGAGCAGCTCCTGCTCGGTGGGGAGGGTGTCCTCCTCGACCTTCGGGTTCTTCGCGGCCTGGTGCTCCTTGTAGGCGTTCATCGGCACGACGAAGACGAAGTACACGACCAGGGCGACGGCGAGGAAACTGATGATCGCCGAGACGAGATCACCCAGCGGGAATGTCACGAGCTCGTCGCCGTAGATGTTGGGGATCTGCGGTCCGAACTGGCCGGCGGCATCCGCCTTGAAGAAGACCGACACCAACGGGTTGATGATGCTGGAGACGACGGTGTTCACGATGGCCGTGAACGCACCGCCGATGACGACCGCGACCGCGAGGTCGATGACGTTGCCGCGGGTGATGAACTCCTTGAAGCCTTTGAACATGTTCACTCTCCTGAATATGGGGGCCTCAGGATGAGGCGGGGGTCGGGGCAGCAGCGGGCTTGGCGCTCGTCTTCGACTCGGACGTCGACGTGGACGCGGGCTTCGATGAGCCGGAGTCCGACTTCGAGCCGGAGCCCGAGCGCGAGTCGGTGCGGTAGAAGCCGGAGCCGTTGAAGGTCACGCCGATCGAGCCGTACTGCTTGCGCAGCGGGCCGCCGCACTCGGGGCAGACGGTGAGAGCGGCGTCCGAGAAGCTCTGGACGGCGTCGAACTGGTGGCCGCACGATGTGCAGGCGTAGGCGTAGGTGGGCATCGGATCCTCAGCGGGTCAGCGTCGCGACGGCGACAGGGTCAGAGTCTGCGCCGGGGTCACGACGCCGGTCACCGGCTGATCGTGCACCTCCCGGGGCAGGGAGTCGAGTATCTCGGAATCATAGATCACCGCGAAGACGGGCGGGCACTTCTCCATCGACCCGATGGTCTTGTCGAAATAGCCGCGGCCCCAGCCCATGCGCATGCCGGTGCGGTCGACGGCGGCGGCGGGGATGATCATCAGGTCGACGTCGTTGACGGCGATCGGTCCGAGCACCTCGCCGGTGGGCTCCGGCAGTCCGAAGAGCCCCTCGGCGATCTCGTCGTCGTCGGTCGCGACCGCCCAGTCCAGCAGCCCGTCGGTGCGGGTGATCGGCAGCAGCACGCGGATGCCGCGTCGCACGGCTCGGGCGATGAATTCCCTCGTGCCGGGCTCGGTGGTGGTGGAGAGGAAGCACGAGATGGATCGGGCGCCGACGCTGTCGACGAGTTCGTCGAGTCTCGCGCCGATCGCGGCCTCGGCCTCGGCGCGCTGCGCCTCGCTCAACAACTGGCGCCGTTCGCGGAGTTCGGCGCGCAGCGCTCTCTTGGCATGCTCGATGTCGTTCGACATGGCTCCGAGTCTACGGCGCGCTCACAGGTAGGCTGTGGGGATGCGTCATGAGAAGATCAAGGCCGTCATCCCCGCCGCAGGACTGGGAACGAGGTTCCTGCCCGCCACCAAGGCGATGCCGAAGGAGATGCTGCCCGTCGTCGACAAGCCGGCGATCCAGTACGTCGTCGAAGAGGCGGCGGACGCCGGAATCGAGGACATCCTCGTCATCATCGGTCGCAACAAGAACGCGATCTCGAACCACTTCGACTCGGTCCCCGAGCTCGAGGTCAGGCTCACCGAGAAGGGCGACACCGGTCGCCTCGAGCGGGTCATGAAGTCGAGCGACCTCGCCGACATCCACTACGTGCGCCAGGGCGAGCCGAAGGGACTGGGCCACGCCGTGCTGCGGGCCCGTTCACACGTCGGCGAGAGCTCGTTCGCGGTGCTCCTCGGTGACGACCTCATCGATGCACGCGATCCGCTCCTCACCGAGATGATCGCCGAGCACGAGCGCACCGGCGCTGCCGTGATCGCACTCATGGAGGTCGACCCGGCGAGCATCCACCTGTACGGCGCCGCCGCCGTCGAGGAGATCGACGGCTCCGACGCCGTCCGCGTGACCGGGCTCGTCGAGAAGCCCGCGCAGGAGGATGCTCCGTCGAACCTCGCGGTGATCGGACGCTACGTGCTTCCGGCATCCGTCTTCGAGATCCTCGAGCGCACGGAACCTGGCAAGGGCGGCGAGATCCAGCTGACGGACGCGCTGCAGGAACTGGCGACGTCGCCGGACGGACCCGGCGTCTCCGGCGTGATCTTCCGCGGCCGTCGCTACGACACGGGAGACCGCGTCGACTACATCAAGGCGATCGTGCAGCTCGCCTCCGACCGCGACGATCTCGGCCCGGAGCTGCGGCCCTGGCTGAAGGACTTCGCGGAACGCCTCTAGGCGCGAGGCGGCGGGATTCGCGTGATGGATGCGGCGTCGGGGGTGCGGCACGGTCCGGTCGAGATCAGGCTGGTGCGACCGCGCGACGCGCGCGTGCTGCAGCAGGAGCTGCTGACGAATCGCTCCTGGCTGCAGCCGTGGGAGGCGACCGTTCCGTACGGGTCGGTGTCCTTCGACATGCGGGTGAGCATCCGCCGCCTGCTGCAGCAGCACCGCGAGGGTGCGGGATATCCCTTCGTGATGGAGTACGACGGGCAGGTCGCCGGCCAGCTCAACGTCTGGGGCGTCTCGCGCGGATCGCTGTGCTCGGCGACGATCGGGTACTGGGTGAGCGAGCGTTTCGCCGGGCGCAACATCACGCCGACGTCGGTGGCCCTCGCCACGGACGCGTGCTTCGTGGAGTACGGGCTGCACCGGATGGAGATCTGCATCCGTCCGGAGAACGCTGCGAGCCTGCGCGTCGTGCAGAAGCTCGGATTCCGGTACGAGGGCCTGCGGCGGCGCTACATCCACATCGACGGGGACTGGCGCGATCACTACGCGTTCGCCCTGACGAAGGAGGATGTTCCGCAGGGTGTGCTCGCACGCTGGCTCAACGGTCAGGTGCCCGCGCGTGCGGCGGACATCCCGCCGGCGGATCGACTCACGATCTGATCGCGACACGCGCCGCGGAGTGCGGTGTGTCGCGAGCTGTTCCCCTACCGTTGTCGATATGGACGGGCCGGTGCTGAGCGGGGGAGTGATCGTGCTCGTCGCCGTGCTCCTGTGGATGCTCTACCTGCTGCCGTCGTGGCGCGGGCGGTCCCAGTACAACGCGGCCGAGCGCAATGCCGTGCGGCTCAATCAGGCGCTCCGTGTGCTTGCCGAGACGAGCGAGACCCCGGAAGAGGTGCGGCTCGAGCTCACGGCTCGTGCCGCTCACGCCCAGCAGCGGCTGGCGAAGCGCCTGCAGTCCGAGAAGGAGTCGGCCGAGCTCGTGCTGCTGAAGCAGGAACTCGCCGCGGCCAAGGCCGATCCCGTGGTGCGTCAGGCACGCGCCCGGCGTCGAATGCGTCTCACAGGGACCGGGATGCTGCTCGCCGGGCTCGCTACCGCTGGGCTGGGCGTCTGGCAGCTCGTGGCGGCGCAGTCGCAGCTGCTGCTGTGGATCGGTGGCGTCACCAGCGTCACGGCACTCTGGGCTCTGCAGAGGATGGCTGCGGTGTCTGCGCGTGCGGCTCGCGCCGCGCGTCGTCCCGCTGTCGCGGCCGCCGAGCCCATCGTGCGTCGCCCGGCACAGGAGATCCACGATCAAGGTCCCGCGACATGGACCCCGCGTCGTCTGCCGGAGCCGCTGGTGTCGGTCGCCGGCTCGCGTGCGCAGCAGGCGATGGCGGAGGCATCCGCGCAGGAGGAGCGCCGCAAGGCCGCCCGTCTCCAGGAACTCCGTGTCAGGGCCGCGGAGATGGCTCCCGCCGAGCCGGTGAGGCTGCCCGCGGCATCGTCGTCGCCCTACGCGAAGATGGGCTTCGTCGACGACGCGGAGATCGAGGAGCATGTGCGTCAGCTGCTCGCCCGACGCGCCGCAGGGTGACCTCGTGGCGCGAGCACCACTCGTCGCGTGATAACGTAGACGAGGTTCACGGGCCTATGGCGCAGTTGGTAGCGCGCCTCGTTCGCATCGAGGAGGTCAGGGGTTCGAATCCCCTTAGGTCCACCAATGTGTTGAGTCGCGTCATAAGCGACATGTGAGTCGCGTGATAGGCGACTATTGGGAGAAAGAGCTCGGCCATCGGCCGGGCTCTTTCTGCGTGTTGCGCCAGTAGGTTCTGGTGGGGTCGATGGTGTTGGTGGCGATGATCTCTCCGGTGTGTTGATGGACGACGGTGATGGTGGTGTCGTCGGCGATCAGGAGGACTGGTGTGCCGCGGTGGGCGATGCCGACGCCGAGGTGGTGCATGCGTGCGGCGCGGCGGAAGCTGATCTGAACCGCCCTGGGTTTCGTTCCGTTCCTTTATCGAGAGGATGGGAACATGCCCGCGAAGTATCCGGAAGCGTTCAAGGACCGTGCGGTCCGCATGGTGTTGGACAGGCTCGAGGCCGATGAGGACG